>NZ_JAWOAI010000493.1:0-7210 GCF_033194735.1 Streptomyces sp. W16 | reverse complement strand
GGCCGCACGGAGGAGTGCTTCGGCGAGGACCCGCACCTCGCCGCCCGCCTCACCGAGGCGCTCGTCAGGGGCATGCAGGGCGACACGGCAGCCGGGTTCGCTCCGGACAAGGCCCCCGTCGTCCTCAAGCACTTCGCCGGACAGGGCGCCACGGTCGGCGGACGCAACTCCGCCGAGTCCGAACTCGGCCTCCGTGAGCTCCACGACATCCACCTCCCCGCCGCCCGCGCCGGAGTCCGCGCCGGGGCCGCCGCCGTCATGTCCGCCTACAACGAGGTCGACGGCCTGCCCTGCTCGGGCAATCGCGCCCTGCTCCACCAACTCCTGCGCGAGGACTGGGGTTTCGAGGGCCTGGTCATGGCCGACGGCCTCGCCGTGGACCGACTGGCCCGCATCACCGGCGACAAGGTCTCGGCGGGCGCCCTCGCGCTCAACGCCGGCGTCGACCTCAGCCTCTGGGACGAGGGCTTCACGCACCTGGAGGAGGCGGTCGAACGGGGACTGGTGAACGAGGCCACCGTCGACGCGGCCGTGGCGCGCGTGCTCCGCCTGAAGTTCCGCCTGGGCCTGTTCGAACGGCCCTACGGCACAAGCGAGTTCCCCTCGGCCGCGCAGGGCAGGGAACTGAGCATGGCTCTCGCCCGAGCCGCGGTCACGCTCCTCCACAACGACGGCGATGTCCTGCCCATCCCCCCGACCGTCTCCCGCATCGCGGTCATCGGACCCCAATCAGCCACCCACGCACACCAGTTGGGCGACTACACGGCACCACAGCGATCCGGCGTCAGCATCCTGGAAGGCCTACGGCGACTCGCCCCGCCCGGCACCGACATCCGCCACGCCCCCGGCTGCGCCCTCACCGGCGACGACCTCTCCGGCATCCCCGAGGCGGTCGCCGCAGCCGCGGTCTCCGACCTGGCAGTCCTGGTGCTGGGCGGCAGCAGCGCCCGTACCCCCGACACGGACTTCGACGCCAACGGCGCGGCACGCAACGCCGTTTCGGAGATGACCTGCGGCGAGGGCGCCGACCTCGCGGGCCTGAGCCTCGGCCGGGCCCAGCACGCGCTCCTCGACGCGGTCACCGCGACCGGGACACCCACCGCCGTCGTCCTGATCCAGGGCCGCCCGCACATCGTCCCCGAACGGGCGGGCGCGCTGCTCACCGCCTGGTACCCCGGCCCGTGGGGCGGCGAGGCCATCGCCGGGGTACTGCTCGGCCGAGCCGAACCGGCCGGCCGCCTGCCCGTCTCCGTCCCGCGCTCGGTGGCTCAACTCCCCGTCTACTACAACCACAAGGACATCGAGTACGGCGGCTACGTGGACACCGACGCCGAACCGCTCTACTCCTTCGGGCACGGGCTGTCGTACACGAGCTTCGCGTTCGGCACGCCCCGCGTGTCGGGGGACGCCGTCGCGGTCGAGGTAACCAACACCGGGAAGCGGTACGGCCGTTCGGTCGTCCAGCTGTACATCCGTCGGCTGGTCGCTCCGGTCTGGCCGCGCACGCTCGAACTGCATGCCTTCCAGGGGGTCGAGCTGGGGCCGGGGGAGCGTCGTAGGGTCGAAATCCCCTTCGGCACCGACCAGTTGACGCAGGTCGGTGCCGTGGAGATCCGGGTCGCCCGGTCCGCCCGGGCCGCGCTCGCCGTCGAACCCCTCGTCGTACGCCTCAGAGCTTGACGGCTCCCGCCGAAACGCCCTTGTAGAACCAGCGTTGGGTGATGACGAACAGCACCAGTACCGGGATCACGGAGATCACCGACCCGGCCATCACCACCCGCTGGTCGTAGCCGAACGACGAGCTCTGCAAGCGGGAAAGGCCCAGCGTCAGCGTCATGTGGTCCTCGGAGCGCAGCACGATCAGCGGCCACAGGAAGTCGTCCCAGGCGCTGATGAAGGTGTTGATGGTGACCACCAGGATCGCGCCCCACGCGGACGGGAGATAGAGGTGGCGGAAGCGCTGCCACTCGCTCGCGCCGTCCAGCATCCCGGAGTCCTCGATCTCGCGCGGTACGGCCAGGAACGCGCCGCGCATGAGCAGCACGTTGATGGCGCCGACGAAACCGGGCAGCCACACCCCCACCACGCTGTCGACCAGACCCAGGTCGCGGATGCTCAGGAACAGCGACACCATGATCGACTCGAAGGGGAACATCATCGAGGCGACGAGGATGATCCAGACCGCCCGGCGGCCCTTCCAGGCGGGCTTGGAGAGCATGTAGCCAGCCGTCGTGGAGAACAGCAACTGGCTTGCCACCGACAGGAGTACGACGATCAGGCTGTTCCTGATGTACGTGGTCACCGGGACCTGGCTGAAGACCTCGCGGTAGGCGTGCAGGGTCGGGTGGTGCGGCAGCAGGGAGGCGTTCGCGCCGAAGACGTCCTCGCCGGTGCCCTTCATTGAGGCCAGGAACTGCCAGATGAGGGGGCCGACGGTGAGGCCGAGGACGAGGAGCAACAGGAGGTAGCGGACGAGGAGTTCGCGGGGGCGGCCGTAGTCACGCCAACGGGGCGTCAGGCGGCGGGACTTGGGCCGCACTGCGGTCGTCGTCATGACTCGTCCTCCTTCGTCAGGCGCTGCGCCAGCAGGGTCAGGCCCAGGGTCAGGACGAACAGCGCCACGCTCACCGCCGAGCCGTAACCGGCGTTTCCGGTGATCGGGTCCAGGCCGACGTCCCGGATGTAGAAGGGCAGCGTGCGGTCGGCGCCGCCGGGGCCGCCGGTGGAGCTGCCGAGCATGTAGATCTCGGTGAACACGCGCAGCGAGCCGATGCCGGTGAGGGTGCCGACCAGCATCATCGCCTGCCGTACACCGGGCACGGTGATGTGCCAGAAGCGGCGGGCGGCACCGGCGCCGTCCATGGAGGCGGCCTCGTGCAGCTCCTTGGGCACGTTCCCTAGGGCGGCCAGGTAGAAGACCATGTACCAGCCGAGGCCCTTCCACAGGGTGAGGCCCATCGCGGAGAGCAGGATCAGCCACGAGTCGGAGAGGAAGGGGATCGCCGACCGGATCAAGTGGGCTTTCTCCAGCCAGGTGTTGACCAGTCCGTCGTCCGCGAGCAGCCACTGCCAGCTCAGGCCGACGACCACGCTGGAGGCGAGCACCGGCGTGTAGAAGGCCGAGCGGAAGAAGCCGATCCCGGGGAGGTTCTTCTCCACCAGGACGGCGAGCAGCAGCGGCAGCAGCACCATCAGGGGGACGACGATCACGGCGTACAGGACGCTGTTGCGGGTCGCCAGCCAGAAGTCCGAATCGCCCAGCATCCGGGTGTAGTTGGAGAGCCCGACGAAGCTCGCGGCGCCGCCCAGCGGCTTGGCGTTCGTGAACGACAGCAGCACGGTGTTGAGGAACGGGAACACCCCGAAGACCGCCGCGCACACGATCGCGGGCGCGGTCCACAGCCAGGGCAGCCACCAACGGCGGTACAGCGCGGCCCCGTTGGCGCCGGGGGCGGGGCCGGGGAGGACGGCTCGGGCGATCCTACGTATGCGGGTCGTGCCCGGTGCGGAGGCGACGGCCTCCGCACCGGGCACGGACACCGGCTTCGCGGTCTGCGTCGCCACCATCAACCAGCCTGCTTCAGCAGCTCGTTGGCCTTCGCCTGGGCGTCCTTGACGGCCTGCGCCGGGCTCGTCTTGCCCTGCATGGCCAACTGCACCTGGCCCACGATGGCGTTCTGGACGGCTGTGGAGATGTTGGTCTGATAGGCGGTCGCCGTCTTCAGCTGCTCGGCGACGAGCTTGCGGGCCTGGGAGAACGGGTCGTCACCGCTGGTCTTCTGGAAGAACGGGTCGTCCAGCGAGGCCGAAGTCGTCGGGAAGATCACGACGTTGGGATCCTTGCACCAGGCCGTCTGGTTCTCGGCGTTGGTGAGGAACTCCGCGAACGCCAGTGCCGTGGGGGCGTTCTTGCTGGTGGCGGCGGTCGCTATGTACTGCGGGGCGGCCGTGGTGTGGCCGAGCGCGTCGAACGGCTGCTGGCCGACGGCGGTCTTGGCGTAGATCGATGGGCTGTTCTGCTTCACGAAGCGCACGAAGCTCGGATTCGTCGAACCGTAGGCGACCTTGCCCTGGCTGTAGAGCGTGGAGGGGTCGTTGTTGGAGGACAGCGAGTCCTTCGGCATCGCGCCCTCCTTGTACAGCTTCGCCATCCACTCGACCCACTGCGTGGTCCGCGGATCATCGGCGAAGACCGCCGACTTGCCGTCCGACGACAGCGTTTTGATGTTCATCTGGTCCCAGTCGGCCGGAATCCGCCAGACCGGGTTGGCCATCGTGGCGTAGTACTTGCCGTCGGCTTTCTTCGCGATCTTCTCGTAGTCGGCGAACAGCCCGAACATGGTCGTCGGCGGCTTCGTCGGGTCGATCCCCGCCTTCTCCAACAGGTCGGTGTTGTACGTCAGGAGGACGCCGCCGGTGTACCAGGGCAGCACGCTGTGCACCGAGGCGCCCGAGGAGTCCTTCATGGTGCTGGACTTCCAGAACGCCGGGACGAACGGCTTCGCGGCGTCAGGGTCCTTGACGCCCAGGTTGAGCAGATAACCGGCCTTCGTGAGGGCGGTCGCGGTGGGCGAGTCGACGTTGAGCACGTCCGGAAGGGTGCAGGCCTGGGCGTCGGCGACCGTGCGCTGACCGAACGTCGCGTCACCCGGATCGTCGATCCACTTGACCGACGTACCGGGGTGGGCCTTCTCGAAGGACTTGATGACCCCGTTGAAGAAGCTCCCGAAGTCCTTCTTCAAGTTGGTGGTCTGGAAGGTGATGTTGCCCTTCACCTCACCGGAGAGCTTCCCGGACCCCACGTTTCCCTTGTCGACCTTGCAGCCGCCCGCGGTGGAGTCGCTGTCGCCCGAGCTGCCGGACAGCCCGCAGCCGGCGGCCGTCAGGGTCAGGACGATGATCCCCACCATCGATCCGGTCAGTCTTCCTGTGCGCATCGCTGCCCTCCTGAGCATCAGCCAACAGCTGGTTCAATTAACCAACTTCGACTCCGATTGATGAAAAGGTGGACCAGAATTCATCGGAGGTCAATGGTTCTCGTGTTGCTTTTAGGTTCCGGCAGAGATCAGTGCCGGTGCTCGTGGTCCGGGTGCGCCGGATCGCCGGGGTGCTCGTGTCCGGCGGTGTACACGACTCCGGCCTTGGCCTGGTCCAACCAACCGAAGAAGGCCCGCCGCCCCGCAGCCCTTCGCAGCTCACGCGCGACACCCGCGCGGGCCTGCCCGTACGGCACGAAGTCCTCCGATGACACCCCGCCGAACGGGTCGACGCCGCGCCGTAGCGCCTCCGCCGTGAGGAAGCGGTCCCGGTTGCGGTCGTAGTAGTCCCGTACAGCGGCGTCCGTGACCTCCTGCTCGCCCTCCAGCTCGGCCAGCAGCAGCCGGGCGGCGGGGGAGTGCGCGAGGGCCGCCGCGACAATGCTGCCGAGATCAGCGACGTCGGTCTCGGCGACGGCCGGCACCCGGTCCGGCGACACCTCCGCAGGGGGCTTCAACCCCCGCTCCACACAGGCCCGTTGGGCCAGTTCGTCGATGACCACCACCTGGGTCGCCCACCGCCGTCGCTGCCGCTCGGCCCGCGCGAGCGCCTCGGGCCGGGTGGTCTCCTGATCCCGGACCGGTACGGCCGCCAACAACGCGTCCACCCGCCCCTTGGCGACAGCCGCGCCACGCACCACGGCCGCGTGCTCCGTCGTCACGGCGTCACCTCCAGCGCGACGGCCTCCGTGTAGGCGACACACCCGTGCCAGGCGACCTTCACCAGCAGCCAGTACGTCCCCGGCTCCACCGCCGAACCGTCCACCTCGATCGCGCACTCCCGCTCCGCGCCCCCGGCGACCGTGAACCCCTGACAGCCCGGCCCGATACCGGCCCAGGTGCCCCACGAGGAGACGGCCCACAGGGTGCCGTTGACGGGTCCCCGGGTGGTGTTGCGGACGGTGACGGGAACGCGGGCGCGCTCGCCGTGGCGCACACTGATCCGGTCAACTCCGAGCGCCGTCACCAGAGTTGGCCCGACCGGACGCCCGTCCGGCACATCCAGGGCCACGACATCCTCGTAGACCTGTCCGCCGTAGGACAGCCGGGCGGAGAGCCAGTGGCGGCCGGGGGTCGGGTCGGGCGGTGGTGTCACCGTGATCTCGGAGAGGGTGAACCCGCCCGGGCCCAGCGCGTACGGCAGTTCGGCGGGTTCGGCGGTCCAGCCGGGCGGGACCTCGAAGGTGACCGTGCCGGACACCGGTGCGTCGGTGAGTTCCGAGCCGACCCGGACCGTCGCGGTCACCGGGCCGGCGGCGGTGAGCGTGCCGGGGGAGAGGTACACCGACACGGGCATGTTTCCCCGGGGTGCGGGGCCGGAGTTGTGCAGCCAGTAGCGGGTGTGGATCGGCTGCGCGGGCTCATGTGCCGCGATTCCAGGCCCAGTTGAGGACTCACTTGCAGTGGTCGCCAGTACCGTCGCGACCTCGAAGCCGGTGAGGTCGACGGTGAGCCCGCCGTCCCGCTCCGGTGTCAACCGCGCGCCGGGCGACTCCAGTACGTCCGCACGCGCGCCCTCCGTCCAGTCGCGCGGCCCGCGTATCCGCGCACGCACCGGCCGCCCGTTCACCTCGTGCATCCGTACGACGACACCGCGCCCCGGGTCGACCGGTACCGCGCCGCCCCGGGCCAGCGGGGAGCCGAGCGGCTTGAGGGCGTCGAGCACCACCTCGCCCGCCGGTTCCAGGCCGAGCAGGGCGAACTTTCTTGGCAGGGTGCCCTGTTGGGCGGAGGTCCGCAGGCGGGCCGTGAGCGGGTGGTTGAACTCATGTCCGGCCTGGGGCAGCCGGGCCGCGCGCCAGTCACCGGCGCCCGCGACCACGGCGTACTCGAACTCGTGGGTCCAGCGCTGGAGTTGGAAGGCGGAGCCGTCGGGTGCCGTGCGGCGGGGCGGGTCGACCCAGATGCCGGAGGGCCAGCCGGTGCAGGAGCGCATGAGGGACATGTAGAGATCGCCGGAGGAGGTGACGACACAGCCGGGTGTGCCCCGGTTGAGGACGGCGAAGCTCCGGCCGTCCCACGCGTCGCCCGGTGGCAGTGCCTCGCAGCCGCCCGCCGCCGTGGCCGTGAGGACCGCGTCGTCGAGGTCGGCGATCAGCGCGTCGACCGCCTTGGCGTCGTCCTCCGGGCGGGCGCCTGCCACCACGAGCAGCGGCAGCCGTTCGAGGTCGCGC
>NZ_JAWOAI010000492.1:0-7235 GCF_033194735.1 Streptomyces sp. W16 | reverse complement strand
CGGCAGCGGCGGTCGCGGCGGCGGTGAGCAGCACGGCGGCCACCATCAGCAGCAGCCGTACGCGCTCGACACGCACCCCCAGGGCGTACGACACGTCGTCGCCCATCTCCATCATCCGCAGCCCGCGCGCGTTGGCGAGGACGAGCGGCAGCAGTACGGCGCACAGCGCGAGGAGCGGCCAGACCTGCGTCCAGTCACGGCCGTTGAGGGAGCCGGTCATCCACACGACCGCGCGGGCCGCGTCGACGAGGTTCGCCTTGGTGAGCAGATAGCCGTTGACCGCGGTGACGACGGCTGAGACGCCGATGCCGACCAGGACCAGCCGGTACCCGTGCACCCCCTGCTTCCAGGCGAGCAGATAGATCGCGAGCCCGGTCACCAGACCGCCGACGAGCGCCCCGAGGGTGACGGCGGTCGCGCTGCCGGAGAACAGCACGATCATGACGAGCGCCCCGGCCGTCGCCCCCTGCGAGAGGCCGAGGACGTCCGGACTGCCCAGCGGATTACGGGAAATGGACTGGAACAGCGCACCACCGAGCCCGAGCGAGGCACCGACCAGCAACCCGACGAGGACCCGAGGCAGCCGCAGCTCGTTGACGATGAACTCCTGCCCCGCGTCCCCGCCCCCGAACAGCGTCTTGAGGACGTCACCGGCCGAGATCGGGAAGTCGCCGGTACCGATCAGCACGACACTCGCGGTGAGCGCGCAGAGCAGGAGAAGGACGACGACCGCGAAGGCACGGAGGTCGAGGCGGAGGGATAGGCCGCCGGTCCGTACGGCCCGCGTACGGGGAGCCTGAGTTGGTGTGGCAGTTGATGTGGCCTTCACAGCTGGGCCGTCCTCCGCCGTCGTACGAGAAAGATGAAGACCGGACCGCCGAGGATCGCGGTGACGATGCCGACCTGCAGCTCCGCGGGCCGCGCGATCAGCCGGCCGAGGACGTCCGCGCCGAGCAGCAGCACGGGCGACAGGATCGTGGCGTACGGCAGGATCCAGCGCAGGTCGGGGCCGGTGAACGAGCGCACCACGTGCGGCACCATCAGGCCGACGAACACGATCGGCCCGCAGGCGGCGGTCGCGGCCCCGCACAGCACGGTCGCGGAGAGCATGGCGAGCGCCCGGGTGCGGTTGAGGTTGGCGCCGAGGGCGCGGGCGGTGTCGTCGCCCATCGCGACGGCGTTCAGCGGCCGGGCGAGCAGCAGCGAGACCACCGTGCCGACCGCGAGGAACGGCGCGACCTGCGTGATCGTCGAGCCGGTGGCCGAGGCCAGTGAACCGACCGTCCAGAAGCGCATCTTGGAGAGCGCCGCGTCGTCCATGATCATGACGGCCTGGAGATAGCCGTAGAGCGCGGCACTGATCGCGGTTCCGGCGAGGGCGAGGCGCACGGGGGTGGCGCCCCGGCTGCCGCCCAGGAACCAGACCAGCGCGCCGACCACGGCCGCACCCGCGAAGGCGAACCAGACGTAGCCGCTCAGCGAGGTGACACCGAAGTAGGTGATGGCGGTGACGACCGCGGCCGACGCACCGGCGTTGATGCCGAGCAGCCCGGGGTCCGCGAGGGGGTTGCGGGTGAGCGCCTGGAGGACCGCGCCGGAGAGGCCGAGCGCGGCCCCGGCGAGCAGACCGAGGACCGTACGGGAGATCCGGTCGCCGACCACGATGTCCGCGTACGTCCCCGAGTCATGGAAAAGGCCATGCCACACATCTCCCAACGGCAGCGATTTCGCGCCGATCGCGATACTCACCAGGGCGACGAGCACCAGGAGCGCCACGGAGACGAAGAGCCCAAGGACTCGTATCGCCCGGCGGGTTGGGGGCGCGGGGGCGGTCTCCGCGCACGGTTCTGGGGGACTGTCGACCAACACCAGGTTAGGTTAGCCTACCCTCGCATTTGACCTTGGAGGCGAGCCCCCTCTTCACAGCCCCAGTCGCGCCAGCGCCTTCTCCGCGTCCAGCGCACAGGAACCGTCCCCCGCCGCTGTCCAGGCCGCCGCGCAGAGCGCCCGGAGCCCGTCCAGGGGCTCACCCTCACCGTCGAGTTCCAGCCGGTCGCGGCCCGCCGTCGCGGTCCAACCCCCGCACCGAAAGCCGTCTCCCGCCTCGGTGACCTCGGGCTGCCCGGTGAGCATGCCCCGCAGATCGGCGTCGACGTACGTCGGCCGGTGCTGCGGCGGCGCGGCGAGCAACAGCGCTCCGTCGGTCACACCGGTCAGGACGAGCAGCGAGTCGACCTCCCCGTTGAACGCCCCCTCGATATCCGTGTCCAGCCGGTCCCCCACCACCAACGGCCGCTCGGCGCCCGTCCGCAGGATCGTCTCCTTGTGCATGGGCGGCAACGGCTTCCCCGCCACCTGCGGCTCGGCCCCGGTCGCTATCCGTACGACCTCCACCGCCGCGCCATTGCCCGGCGCGATACCGCGCGCGCTCGGGATGGTGAGGTCGGTGTTGGAAGCGAACCACGGCACCCCGCGCGCGATCGCGTAACAGGCCTCCGCGAACCGCCCCCACGCCAGGTCGGGCCCGCCGTACCCCTGCACGACCGCCACCGGCTCGTCCTCCGCCGAGTCGACGGGCTCAAGCCCGCGCTCGCGCAGCGCGACCCGCAGCCCCTCCCCGCCGATCACCAGCACCCGGGCACCCGCCGGCACCTGCTCGCTGATCAGCCGGGCGACGGCCTGCGCGGAGGTGATGACGTCGTCGGCCCCGGTCGGTATCCCCAGCTCGGTGAGATGCTCGGCCACCGCGTCCGGCGTCCGCAGAGCGTTGTTGGTGACGTAGGCGAGCCGCATGCCGCCCGCGCGCGCTGTGGCGAGCGAGTCGACGGCGTGCGCGATCGCGTTGCCCCCCGCGTACACCACCCCGTCGAGGTCGAGCAGCGCCGTGTCGTACGCCTCGCTCAGGGCCCGGCCACTGCCCTCGGGCTTCGTCCTGACGCTCTGGCTCATTCCACATCGCTCCTCGTTCGATCGCTTTCACCCGATCATCCCGCACGCCACTGACACACGTACGATGCCGGGATGAACACCGCAGGTCACTCGGAAGCAACGGAGCGCCGAGGCCTGGAACTCACCCCGTTCCGAGGCCTTCGCTACGACCCCGACCTGGTCGGCAGCCTGGCCGCCGTGACGTCCCCACCGTACGACGTCGTCGTACGCCCCGACGGTCTGCACCACCTCCAGGACTCCGACCCGCACAACATCGTCCGCCTGATCCTCCCGCAGGCCACCACCGCCGGCGCCCGCAACGAACAGGCTGCCGACACCCTGCACCGCTGGCTCGCCGAGGGAGTCCTCACCACCGACCCCGAGCCCGGCCTGTACGTCTACGAACAGCACGACGGGAACGGCCTGTTGCAACGCGGCGTCATCGGCGCCCTGCGCCTGACGGACCCGTCGGAGGGCGTGGTCCTGCCGCACGAGGACGTCATGCCGCACGTGATCGCGGACCGCGCGGCCCTCATGCGAGCCACCTCCGCGAACCTCGAACCCCTGCTCCTGACCTACCGGGGCAGCGGCTCACCGGCCGACACGACGACGGTGGTCGAGCGCATCGCAGAGGACCCCCCACTCCTCTCGACGACCACGGAGGACGGCTACAGCCACCGCCTCTGGTCGGTCACCGACCCCACCGACCTGACCCGCATCCAGACCGACCTGGCCCGCCACCAGGCCCTCATCGCCGACGGCCACCACCGCTGGGCGACCTACCGACGTCTACGCGCGGAGCACCCCTCCCCCAGCCCCTGGGACTACGGCCTTGTCCTCCTTGTCGACACGGCCCGCTACCCGCTCCGCGTCCGCGCGATCCACCGCCTCCTACACGGCGTCCCGGTGGCCGACGCCCTGGCGGCCCTCGACGGCCTGTTCCGCGTACAGCACCTGGAAGTCCCCCTCCCGGAAGCCCTGGAGGCCCTCGCCGACGCGGCCTGCGCGGGCAACGCCTTCCTCCTCGCCGGCGACGGCGCCTTCCACCTGGTCGACCACCCGGACCCGGACCTCCTCGCCCGTACGATCCCCGCCGACCGCCCCGCCGCCTGGCGCACCCTGGACGCCACGGTCCTGCACGCCACCCTCCTGGACCACGTCTGGCTCATCCCCGAGGATGACCCGGCCCGCATCGCCTACATCCACGACACCGCCGCCACGGTCCGCAAGGCCGAACGCGACGGCGGTACGGCCGTGTTGATGCACCCCGTCCGCGAGGAGGTCGTACGCGACCTGGCCCGCCAGGGCGTCACGATGCCCCGCAAGTCGACGTCCTTCGGCCCGAAGCCGGCGTCGGGGCTGGTGCTGCGCGCGCTGGAACCCTGAGACAGCGGAAACACAAAAAGGGCGGGACCCCGGTGTCGGGGTCCCGCCCTTTCGTCACTGCTGACGTGCGTTGCCGTCAGTCCTTGTCGTCGCCCTTGTCGTCGTCCTTGGCCTCGACCGCGACGGCGGGCTCGACTTCATCGTCCTCGATGTCGTCGTCCTCGTCGTCCTCGTCCTCATCGATGTCGTCGGCCTCGTCGTCGACATCCACCTCGTCGACTACGGAGGTCTCCGCCTGGGGCGCGACCTTGTCGTCGATCTCAGAGTCGGCATCCGTGTCGAGCTCGCTGTCGGCGTCGCTGTCGTCCTCGTCCTCGTCCTCGACGAACGCGTCGACGAACTCGACACCGTCCATCTCGGCGAGCCGGTCCGACGCGTCCGTGCTGCCGTCCTTGTCGGACTCCACGGCCTTGGCGAACCACTCCCGCGCCTCGTCCTCACGCCCGGCGGCGAGCAGGGCGTCGGCGTAGGCGTACCGCAGTCGCGCGGTCCACGGCTGCACGGTGTTCGAGGCCAGCTCGGGGCTCTGGAGTGTGACGATGGCCGCGTCGAGCTGGTCCATGTCACGCCGGGCACCGGCCGCGACGAGCCGCATCTCGACCTGACCTGCCTTGTCGAGCTTGTGCACCTCGGGGGCCCCGGCCATCTCCAGCGCCTTCTCGGGCCGCCCGAGCCCACGCTCGCAGTCGGCCATCACGGGCCACAGATCCACGCTGCCGGTCATCCGCCGCGCGGCCCGGAACTCGGCCAACGCCTCGCTGTACTTCTGGTTCGCGTACGCGGCGAACCCGGCCGCCTCACGGACGGCGGCGACACGCGATGCCAGCCGCAGGGCGATCTTGGAGTAGGCGTAGGCGCCCTCGGGGTCCTCATCGATGAGCCGGGCGACCATCACCAGGTTCTTCGACACGTCCTCCGCGAGCCCCTTCGGCAGGCTCATCAGCTCCTGCCGTACGTCCTTGTCGATCTCCTCGCCCGTGACGTCCTCGGGGATCGGCAGCCGCTTGATCGGCTCACGGTCGCGGTCACGCTCGCGGTCGTCCCGGAACCGGCCGCCACCGCGCCGGTCGTCGTCACGGCGGAACGCCGGCCGCTCACCGCGGCTGTCATCCCGGCGGAACCCTCCGCTTGCGGGACGTCCTCCGCGATCGCCACCGCGGTCATCGCGGCGGGGACCGGACGGCCGGTCGTCACGACGGGGACCGGCGGGCCGGTCATCCCGACGCGGGCCGGCAGAACGATCGTCGCGGCGGGGGTAGCTGCCACGGTCACCGCGGTCGTCGTCACGCCGGAAGGCAGGACGCTCGCCTCGGTTGTCGCTGCGGTCGTCACGACGGAACGGAGGCCGCTCACCACGGCTGTCATCCCGACGGAAGGCCGGACGATCCCCACCACGGTCATCACGACGCGGACCGGACGGACGGTCATCACGGCGGGGGTAACTTCCACGGTCTCCACGGTTGTCGTCACGCCGGAAGGCAGGACGGTCACCGTCACGGCGGTCGTCCCTACGGTCATCACGGCGGAAGGGCGGACGCTCGCCACCTCGGTTGTCGCTGCGGTCGTCACGACGGAACGGCGGACGCTCACCACGGCTGTCATCCCGACGGAAGGCCGGACGATCCCCACCACGGTCATCACGACGCGGACCGGACGGACGGTCATCACGACGAGGAGCCGCGGAACGGTCGTCACGCCCACGGTAGCCACCGCGATCACCACTGCCACGGTCGTCGCTACGGCGGTCATCGCGCCGGTCGTCACGGCGGGGGTAACTTCCACGGTCACCGCGGTCGTCGTCACGCCGGAAGGCAGGACGCTCGCCACGGTTGTCGCTGCGGTCATCACGCCGGAACGGCGGACGCTCACCACGATTGTCGTCACGCCGAAAACCACCACCACCGCCACCGCGGTTGTCGTCCCGCCGGAACGGCGGACGCTCACCACGGCTGTCATCACGACGGAAGCCACCACGATCGCCGCGGTTATCGTCGCGACGCTCACCACCACGGTTGTCGCTGCGGTCGTCACGCCGGAACGCGGGCCGCTCGCCACGGTTGTCGTCCCGACGGAAACCACCGGGACGCCCTCCGCGCTCGCCACCACGGTCATCACGGCGGGGGCCTGCGGGCCGGTCGTCACGGCGCGGACCTGCGGGGCGGTCATCCCGACGCGGGCCGGCAGAACGGTCGTCACGACCACGGTAACCACCGCGATCGCCACCGCCCCCGCTACTGGCACCGCCACGGTCATCGCGACGAGGAGCTCCGCCACGGTTGTCGTCACGCCGGCCGTAGCCGCCGCGATCGCTGCTGCCGCCGCGGTCGTTTCCTCGATCGTTGCTACGGCTCGGGCCTCCGCGGTACCCGCCACGATCGCCGCGGTCACCACTGTCCCGTCGCCGCTCCTCGCGCTCGGGTCGGTCCTCGGGAGAGTTGGTGGACATCGGTGACTCCTGTCTTTGGTACCGCAAGTCATTCTCGCGCAGCCAGCTACTCGGCGCGCTCCGAACTATGTTTCTGAAAGTTTCTGGAAAAACAAAAGGACCCCTGGTCCCAGCATGAACGCTGGGACCAGGGGTCCTCCAAAGATTGTTCGGCGGCGTCCTACTCTCCCACAGGGTCCCCCCTGCAGTACCATCGGCGCTGTAAGGCTTAGCTTCCGGGTTCGAAATGTAACCGGGCGTTTCCCTCACGCTATGACCACCGAAACCCTAATGGTTTCGAGCGAACAAGCACACTTTTCTGTTGTGTGGTTCAAGCTCTAGCCGACAACTGTTCGTTGTCTCAGAACTAACACAGTGGACGCGAGCAACTGAGGACAAGCCCTCGGCCTATTAGTACCGGTCACCTCCAGCGGTTACCCGCCTTCCAGATCCGGCCTATCAACCCAGTCGTCTACTGGGAGCCTTAACCCCTCAA
>NZ_JAWOAI010000491.1:0-7240 GCF_033194735.1 Streptomyces sp. W16 | reverse complement strand
CGGGCGTAGTCGACCGCGTGGTCGAGGGCCGCCTGCGCGATGCCGACCGCGACGGCGGCGATGCCGAGCCGACCGGCGTCGAGTGCGGACAGCGCGATCCTCAGTCCCTGGCCGGGCTCGCCGATCAGCCGGTCCTCGGGGATGTGCACGTCGTCGAAGTTCATGACCGCGGTGGTGGAACTGCGCAGCCCCATCTTGCGCTCCGGGGCGCCCGCGCTCAGGCCGGGCGACCCGGCGTCCACGTGGAAGCAGGAGATGCCGTTGCGCGGGTCCTCGGAGGTGCGCAGAAACGCGGTGTAGAAGTCGGCCCGGCCACCGTGGGTGACCCAGGCCTTGGTGCCCCGGGCCACCCACGCGCCGCCGTCGTGTGCCGCGCGGGCCCGGATGGCACTGGGGTCGGAACCCGCGTGCTCCTCCGACAGGCAGTACGCGCCGAGGGCGGTGCCGCTCAGCTGCCACGGGAGCAGCGTCTGCCGTTGGCTCGCGGAGCCGAAGGCCGAGACGGCGTGGCACGACAGGGTGTGGACGCTGACCCCGACCGCGACGGCGGCCCACCGGGCGGCCAGCTCTTCGAGTACTTGCAGGTAGACGGCGTAGGGCTGGCCGCCGCCCCCGACGTCCTCGGCGAAGGGAAGGGTCAGCAGTCCCGTTTCGCCCAGGAGGTGGAACACCTCGCGGGGGAAGCGGCCCTCCTCCTCGAACTCCGCGGCACGCGGGGCGAGTTCCTTGTCCGCGATGTCGATCGTCAGCTCCAGCAGCTCCTGGGCTTCGCTGGAGGGTAGTTCGCGCTCAACTTTCACCGCTGAGTCCCTTTCTCACGTCCTCGAACGGCGGTCGCCGACCGGTTGGCAGGTGTGGACAGTGGAGCGGCGGGACAGAGCGGCAGGCAATTAAGTTGCAGGTATCTTGCACACGATGCAAGAAACTGGACTCACATCACGATTTCCCGCAAAGAACGAGCGTCAACGCCAGGAGGACGGCACATGACCGACACGGGACTCATCGACAGCGTCGACCGCGCGATTCTGGAGCTGCTGGTCGAGGACGGCCGCCGGACGATGACGGAGATCGCGGAGCGGGTCAGCCTCTCCCCGTCGGCGGTCAAACGCCGGGTCGACCGGCTGGAGCGGGTCGGTGTCATCGCGGGCTACACGGTCACCCTCGACCACGGAAAACTCGGCGCCGGCTTCGAGGCCTTCGTCGAGCTGCGGTTCGCCGGCGATGTCAAGGTCGAGGCGATCACGATGGCGGCCACCAGTGTCCCGGAGGCCCAGGAGGTCTTCACCGTCGCGGGCGACCCCGACGCGCTGGTCCGCGTCCGGGTGACCGACGTGCAGCACCTGAGGGATGTCATCGACCGTCTCCGGCGCACGGGTGCGGTGATCGGCACGAAGACGCTCATGGTGCTGGGCGCCTGGCGAAGGGGCGACTGAAAGGTTCGGCTATCCTGCCACCCAGGCAATATTTATTGCCTCTGAGGTTGACACCAGGTCGAGGATGGTTGCAGCCTGAAAGAAATTCCTCGTGACCTCGCACCGGAAAGGACGTGCTGATGTCCGTCACCACCGGCAGCAACGACATCGACTTCGACAACACCGAGGAACTCGACATTCCTCGCCTCGCGGAGAGCCGCGACACCATCGAGGCCGAACGTACGCACCGCAAGCGGCAGTTGGCCGCCGCGTTCCGGATCTTCGCCCGTTACGGCTTCGACGAGGGCATCGCCGGACACATCACCGCGCGGGACCCCGAGTTCCCCGACCGGTTCTGGGTCAACCCGTATGCGGTGCACTTCTCCAGGATCCGCGTCAGCGACCTGCTGCTCATCGACGAGGAGGGCCGGGTGATCGAGGGCGGACGCAGGACCAACAAAGCGGCATTCTGGATCCACTCCTCCATCCACCACGCCCGCCCGGACGTCGTCGCCGTGGCGCACGCCCACACCATCCACGGCAGGGCCTTCGCCTCACTGGACAAGCAGCTGGACCCGATCGTGCAGGAGTCCTGCGCCTTCTACGGCGACCACGTCCTGTTCGACGAGTACAAGGGTCTGGTTCTTGAGAAGTCCGAGGGCGAGCGGATCGCCGTCCGGCTCGGCGACCGGAGGGCGGCCATTCTCCGGCACCACGGCCTGTTGACCGTCGGACGGTCCGTCGAGGAGGCCGCGTGGTGGTTCATCACCATGGAGCGCGCCTGCCAGATGCAGCTGCTCGCCGACGCCGCCGGAAAGCCCCGGATCATGACCGAGGAGGAAGTGACCCTGGCACACCGGCAGTTCAGCAACGCCAACATGGCGCGACACAACTTCAATCTCCTGGCGGACCTCGTGATGGAGGAAGAGCCCGACGTACTGGAGTAGGAGGAACCGGCGAGTTGAGTCAGAGGGCCCACCAGCAGTACAGCCGCCGGTTCTCCGCCGCGGCCCGCCGCGCCAGCCCGGACAGCAACCGGAGCAGCTCCAGCGCCTCGGTGGGCGGCAGGCCCACTTCCTCCACGGCCCCGAACGACCCTGCCACCAGGCCCAGTTGGTCACCTGTGGCCGAGGCCAATGCGTCCCGGAGTGTGTCGGAGACGCTGATGACGAAGGCGTCTTCGGCCTCGGGGTCCGAGAGCAGTTGCCCGGAGCGCGGGCGGGCGCGTGCCTCGTCGTAGGCGCAGTCCGTGAGGAGGGCTTCGAGCCGCGCCATGACGACCACCGGGTCGATGCCCTTCAGGGGCAGTACGTCGAAGACCGACGGATCCGGTCCACCCGGTGCGTCGAGGACACCGACGGCGGCGTCGTCACTCGCGGCGGAGTAGTAGTCGCACATCACCATGCCGTTGATCCTGCCCGATGCCCGGCTCCGGAGGGCAACTGTCGTACGGTTGCCACTCGGGGTTGGTGAGCAAAGGGGTGGAAATGGCCGTTTCCGACGACGAGTTGACGCGCACGCTGCCCGAAATACTGCGGGAGCACTCGGATCGGATCGGCGACAGGACCGCCTACCTGGACGACCGACGCGCCGTCACCTACCGGGAGTTGCAGCGGCGCACCGCCCGGCTGGCAGGTCATCTGGTGCGGCTCGGGGTGCGGCACGGGGACCGGGTCGCGATCCATCTGGGAAACCGGGTGGAGCTGGTCGAGGCCTGGCTCGGCGTGTTGCGCGCCGGGGCGATCGGCGTACTCCTCAACTCCGCCGCGTCGGAAGAGGAGTTGGCGTACTTCCTCGACGACAGCGGCGCCGTCGCGGTCGTGACGGAGGATCCGCTCGCCCAACTGGCCGCCGTACGACATGTGATCGTCGTCGGACGGGACGAACCGGCCGACGGCGCCCACGGTTTCGAGGACCTGACCGGGACGGATTCGGGTACGGCCGCGCGTGACGACCTCGGGCTCGACGAGCCGGCCTGGATCCACTACACGTCGGGCACCACCGGGCAGAGCAAGGGCGTCGTCTCCACGCAGCGTTCCGCGCTGTGGTCGGTGGCGGAGGCCTACGTACCGGCGTACGGGCTGGAGCAACAGGACCGGCTGCTGTGGCCGTTGCCGATGTTCCACGCCCTCGGCCACTCCGTGTGCCTGCTGGGTGTCGTCTCGGTCGGTGCGACGGCACGCGTCCTCGCACCGGGCACGAACGTGGCCGAGGCGCTCGCCGCCGAGCCGTTCACCGTGCTGGGCGGGGTGCCCGCCACCTACCGTCTCCTGCTGGAGTCACTGCGCGAGACGGCACGTCCGGTGCCCGCGTCGCTGCGGGTGTGTGTCAGCGGAGGGGCGCCCTGTTCCCCCGAGTTGCGGGCCGAGGTCGAACAGATCCTGGACGCTCCCCTGCTCGACGGGTACGGCTCCACGGAGACCTGCGGGAAGATCGCGATCGAGCGGCTGGACAGCCCCCGTGACGACCTCTCGCGCGGTTTTCCGCTGCTGGTGCTGGACGTCCGGATCACCGATCCGGCCACCGGCGCCGAGGCCGCCGACGGGGACGAGGGCGAGATCTGGGTGCGCGGCCCCGGCCTGATGACCGGCTATCACAACCGTCCGGACGCGACCGCGCAGGCGTTCACCGACGGCTGGTACCGCACCGGTGACCTCGGCCGGCGCGGCACGAACGGCCACCTCCATGTCACCGGCAGGGTCAAGGAACTCATCATCCGGGGCGGTGTGAACATCAACCCGTCCGAGGTGGAACGGGTGTTGCTGGCCCGCCCCGACATCGTCGACGCCGCGGTCGTCGGCCGGCGTCACGACGTGCTGGGCGAGGTGCCGGTGGCCTTCGTCGTGCCCGGCCCGGACGGGGTCGACACGGAAGAGGCGTTCGCCGCCTGCCGGGAGCGGCTGTCCGGGTTCAAGGTGCCGGACGAGATCTATCCGACCGCGTCACTTCCTCGCACCGCGTCCGGGAAGACCGCCCGGGCGGTGCTCGCCGGGGAGTTGCCGGAGCGCCTCGCCGCGGAACGCACGGCCGCCTCGGCCGCGCTGCGCGAACGGCTCGCCGCCGCGTCCGACGCCGTGCTCGACCTGGGCCTCGAAGTGACGGCACGGACCCTCGACGTCCCCGTACCGGACCTGGACCCCGAAGTACCCTTCAGCGCCCAGGGGTTGACCTCGCTCGGCGCTGTCCTGCTGCGCGACCGGCTGGGCACGGCGACCGGTCTCGCGCTGCCCGCGACGCTGGTCTTCGACCATCCCACGCCCACCGCCGTGGCGGCCCTGGTGCGCGACGCACTGCACGGCGACAGCCACCCGAAGCCCGCGCGCACTACCCCGGGCGATCCCCGTACCGACCCCGGGGAGCCCATCGCCGTCGTCGCCATGGCCTGCCGCTATCCGGGCGGGGTGGAGTCCCCGGAGGACCTGTGGCGGCTGGTCGCCGACGGCACCGACGCGACCTCCGACTTCCCCGCCGACCGCGGCTGGAACGTGGCCGACCTGTACGACCCGGACCCCGACCGCCTGGGCAAGTCGGTCACCCGCCGGGGCGGTTTTCTGCACGACGCGGCCGACTTCGACGCGGCCTTCTTCGCCATGTCACCCCGCGAGGCCCTGGCCACCGACCCCCAGCAACGGCTGCTCCTTGAGAGCAGTTGGGAGCTGCTGGAGCGGGCGGGCCTGGACCCGGCCGGTCTGCGCGACAGCGACACAGGCGTCTTCGTGGGCGTCATGCACGCCACCTACGCGAGCCGTCTGCACCACGCCGGGCACGAGTTGGAGGCGCATCTCGCCCTCGGCTCGGCCGGCAGCGTGGCCTCCGGCCGTATCGCCTACACGCTGGGGCTGCGCGGCCCCGCCGTGACCGTGGACACCGCGTGCTCGTCGTCGCTGGTCGCGATGCATTCGGCCGTACGGTCCCTGCGCGCCGGGGAGTGCTCTCTGGCGGTGGCCGGCGGGGTCACGGTCATGTCGTCGCCGGGGCCGTTCATCGCGTTCAGCAGGCTGCGCGGGCTCGCTCCGGACGGCCGCTGCAAGCCCTTCTCGGCGGCGGCCGACGGTACCGCGTGGGGCGAGGGTGTCGGCCTGGTCCTGCTGGAACGGCTCTCGGACGCGCGCCGCAACGGCCATCCCGTACTGGCCGTGCTGCGCGGCTCGGCCGTCAACTCCGACGGCGCGTCCAACGGTCTCACCGCGCCCAACGGCCCCGCGCAGCAACGGGTGATCCACGCGGCGCTGGCCGACGCGGGGCTGTCCCCTGCCGACATCGACACCGTGGAGGCGCACGGCACGGGCACCGCGCTCGGCGACCCGATCGAGGCACACGCGCTCCTCGCCACCTACGGCCAGGAGCACACCCCCCAACGCCCGCTGTGGCTGGGCTCGTTGAAGTCCAACCTCGGTCACACCCAGGCGGCGGCCGGGGTCGGCGGTGTCATCAAGACGGTGCTGGCGATGCACCACGACCGGCTCCCCCGCACCCTGCACGCCGACGAGCCGTCACCGCACGTGGACTGGTCGTCGGGCACCGTACGGCTGCTGTCCCAGGACGAGGAGTGGCGGTCCGAGCCCGGCCGGCCGAGGCGGGCGGCGGTCTCGGCGTTCGGCATCGGTGGCACGAACGCACATGTGATCCTGGAAGAGGCGGAGGCGCATGAGGACGTCGAGCCGTCCCCGCATCGCACGGTGACACCCCCGCTGCTGCTCTCAGCAGCGACCCCCGCCGCACTCCGGGCGCAGGCCGCACGCACCGCGACCTTCCTCCGCGAGCACCCCGAACTCCCCCTGCTGGACGTGGCGTTCACCCACGCCACCACCCGGTCCGGACTCCCCCACCGAGCGGCCGTCACCACGAGCGACATGGCGGCGACCCTGACCGCCCTCGACGCCCTGACGAAGTCCGCTCCCCCGCACCCCGCCGTCCCCTCCGCCCGTCTGGCCCTGCTGTTCACCGGTCAGGGCGCCCAACGGACCGGCATGGGACGGGAGTTGCACGACACCTTCCCGGTGTTCGCGACCGCCTTCGACGCCCTGTGCGCACGCTTCGACGCCCACTTGGAGCGTCCGTTGCGCTCGGTGCTCTGGGACGCGGACAAATCCGCCCTGCTGGAGCGCACGGACTTCGCCCAGGCCGCCCTGTTCACCTACGAGGTGTCCGTCTTCCGGCTGCTCATTTCCTGGGGGGTGCGGCCGGACTTCCTGGCCGGGCACTCGGTCGGCGAGCTGGCGGCGGCGCACTGCGCGGGCGTGCTGTCCGAAGCGGACGCCGTCGAACTGGTCGCGGCCCGTGGGACGTTGATGCGGGAGCTGCCGGAGGGCGGCGCCATGGTGGCGCTCGACGCCACCGAGGCGGAGGTGACGGCCGAGTTGACCGAGGAGGTCGCGATCGCGGCCGTGAACGGCCCGCGCGCGATCGTCGTCTCCGGCGCGCAGGAGCCGGTCCTCGCGCTCGCACAACGCTTCGCCGCACGGGGCCGCCGTACCGTCCGGCTACGGGTCAGCCACGCCTTCCACTCCCCGCTGATGGAGCCGATGCTCGCCGAATTCGGCCGTGTGGCGGGCGAGTTGACGTACGGCACCCCCAGCATCCCGGTGCTGTCGGGCCTGACCGGGCTTCCGGCCACCGGGGAGGAGCTCCGGTCGGCCGCGTACTGGGTGCGCCACGCCCGTGAGGCCGTTCGCTTCGGGGACGCCGTCCGCTGGCTGGCGCACGACGGACGGGTGACCGCGTTCGCCGAGCTCGGCCCGGACGCCCAGCTCACCGCCCAGGCCGCGGCGGCGAGCCCGGCCGGAACCGGCAAGGAACTCCTCTTCGCCGCGACGGCCCGGCGGGAC
>NZ_JAWOAI010000490.1:0-7270 GCF_033194735.1 Streptomyces sp. W16 | reverse complement strand
GTGCCGGCGGGGCCACCGGAGCCGGAGCCGCGGCCGGTTCCTCCACCGAGACGCCGAAGTCCGTCGCGATGCCCGCCAGGCCGTTCGCGTACCCCTGGCCGACCGCGCGGGCCTTCCAGACGCCGTTGCGGAGATAGATCTCGACGACCACCAAAGCCGTCTCGGCGCCGAGCTGCGGGGGCGTGAACGTGCCCAGCACGCTGTTGTCGTCCGCGTTGCGGATCGTCGCCGTGGGCTCGATGCCCTGGAAGCTCTGGCCGGCCGCGTCCGGGCTGGCGGTGACGACGATCTTCTCGATGCCGGGCGGGACGGCGCCGGTGTCGACGGTGATCGCGTCGGGTGCCGTACCGCCGCCGGAGCGGTAGGTCACGCCGGGGCCCGCCGGCTGGTTGTAGAAGATGAAGTCGTCGTCGGAGCGCACCTTGCCGTCGCCCGTGAGCAGCAGGCCCGATACGTCGAGCCGCACCGGGGCGGCGACGTCCACCGTCACGCGCGCGGCGGAGAGAGGGATGTTCGAGCCGGGGGTCATAGCTGTCATGCCTCGTGAACGACCGAGACCATTTTGCCGTTCCCTTACCAAGCGACCAATTGGCCAACCCTTGGAACTGCCGGCTCGAAACCGCCCTCGATCCCTCCTGCGGACTCTCCTGAACCCTTCTGCGGACTAGGGAATCACCACGATCTTCCGTCCCACCCCCGCCGCGAACTGCTCCAGCGCCTGCGGATACCGCTCCAGCTCGATCCGGTCGCTGATGAAGATCCCGGGGTCGAGGACCCCGTTCGCGAACAGCTCCGCCGCCCGCTCGAAGCTGTGCAGCACCGCCATGGAGCCGGTGATGGTGATCTCCTGGTTGTAGATGCGGTACGGGTCGATCGACACCCGGGTCGCGTAGTCGGCCACCCCGAACTGCAGGAACGTGCCCGCCTTCGCCACCCGGTCCAGGCCGTCCTGGATCGCCGCAGCGTTGCCGGTCGCGTCGACGACGAGGTCCCAGCCCTGCGGCCGGTCCAGCTCGTCCGCGTTCGCCGCAGAGCCGGAGACCCCGAGCGTGCGGGCCGTCTCCAGACGGGCCGGGTTCAGGTCCACGATGTCGACGCTCGCCGCCCCCGTGCGCTTGGCCAGCTCCAGCATCATCAGGCCCATGGTCCCGGAGCCGTAGATCAGGACGTGTGCGCCGAGGCGGGACTTCAGGACGTCGTAGCCGCGCACCGCGCACGACAGGGGCTCTACGAGTGCCGCGTCCTGGGTGCGTACGTGCTCGGGCAGTTTCACGCAGTTCGCCACCGGGGCGAGTGCGTACTGGGCGGCGCCGCCCGCCGTGGTGACGCCGATCGCGGCCCAGCGTTCGCAGAGGTTGTTGTGGCCGTTGCGGCACTGCCGGCACTCGTAGCAGTAGAGGGATGGATCTACGGCCACCTGGTCGCCGACCGAGACCTCGGTGACCTGGGTGCCGACCGCGACGATCTCGCCCGCGAACTCGTGGCCCGGCACGATCGGCAGCTTGGGCGCGAACTCGCCCTGGAGGATGTGCAGATCGGTGCCGCAGAGGCCGCAGGCGGCGACCTCGACGACGACCTCGCGGGGGCCCGGCGTCGGGTCGGGGACCTCGGTGACGACGGCGCGGCCCACGGACTCGATGACGGCGGCCTTCATTTCACGGCTCCCAAGGAGAGGCCCTGGACCAGCTTGTCCTGGGCGGCGAACCCCGCGGCGAGCACCGGCAGGGAGACGACGAGCGACGCGGCGCACACCTTCGCCAGGAACAGGCCCTGGCTGGTGATGAAGCCGGTCAGGAACACGGGGGCGGTCTCGGCGACCACGCCCGTCAGAACTCGGGCGAACAGCAGCTCGTTCCAGCTGAAGATGAAGCAGATCAGGGAGGTCGCCGCGATACCGGGGAGGGCGATCGGGGCCACCACGCGCGCGAGGATGGTCGGCAGCCGGGCGCCGTCGATCTGCGCCGCCTCGATGACGGCGACCGGGACCTCGGCGAGGAAGGACTGCATCATCCACACCGCGATCGGCAGGTTCATCGAGGTGTAGAGGATGACCAGGAGCCAGATGTTGTCCAGCATCCCGGCGTTCTTCGCGAACAGGTAGATCGGCAGCAGGCCCGCCACCACCGGGAGCATCTTCGTGGACAGGAAGAAGAACAGGACGTCGGTCCACTTCTTCACCGGGCGGATCGACAGCGCGTAGGCCGCCGGGAACGCCAGCAGCAGCACGAAGAGCGTCGAAGCCACCGACGCGACCAGCGAGTTGATCAGCGCGGGCCAGGGGCTCGCGCCGCCGCCCGTGCCGAAGAACTCCCGGTAGCTGTCCAGGGTGAGGGCGGCCCCGAAGGACGGCGGGTTGGTCGCCGCGTCGGTCTCCGAGTGGAAGGACGTCAGCGCCATCCAGGCGATGGGCAGGAAGAACACGATGCCGAGAAGCCAGGCCACCAGGCCGAGGCCCGCTCCTTTACGGCGGTCACGCACGCGTACGGCGATGCTGCTCATGCGCGGGACGCCTCCTCACGGAACAGGGACGACACGACGCGCAGGGCGAAGGTCGCGATGATGATCGAGCCGATGACGACCAGGACGCCGGCCGCCGAGGCGAGACCGTTCTCGTGGGCCTGGTAGAAGCTCTGGTAGACGGTGTAGGGCAGGTTGGCGGTGCCCAGGCCGCCCGACGTGATCGTGAAGACCGCGTCGAAGTTCTGCACGATGTAGATCGAGCCCAGCAGACCGCCGAGTTCGAGATAGCGGCGCAGGTGCGGGAGGGTCAGATAGCGGAAGACCTGCCAGTCGTTCGCGCCGTCCACCTTCGCGGCCTCGATCTGCTGCTGGTCGCGGCTCTGCAGTCCGGCCAGCAGGATCAGCATCATGAACGGCGTCCACTGCCACACCAGGGAGGCCTCGACCGCGAGCAGCGGGTTGTTGGAGATCCAGTCCGGCTGTGGGCCGCCCACATAGTGCAACAGCCCATTGAGCAGGCCGTATTCAGGGTTGTAGAGCACATGCTTCCAGAGCAGGGCCGCAGCCACCGGCACCACCAGGAACGGGGCGATCAGCAGGGTGCGGACGAAGCCCCGGCCCCGGAACTTCCGGTCCAGGAGCAGCGCGAGCAGCATGCCCAGGACCAGGCTGGCCAGCACCACCGCGACGGTGAGCAGGACGGTCGTCCACACCGAGTGGCGCAGGTCGGCGTCGGTCAGGACCTGCTGGTAGTTGTCGAAACCGGTGAAGTGCCGGGCCTTCGGATAGAGCGCGTTCCAGTCGAAGAAGGAGATCACCAGCGTGGCCACGAACGGGAGTTGGGTTACGACGATCATGAAGATCAGGGCGGGGAGCAGGGGGGCGCGGGTGGCCCAGGCGCGCAGTTTGTCCGAGGGCTGCCGCGCGGTACGGGTCGGACTGGTGGCCAGGCGGGCCGTTGTCGTGGCGGTCATCGTCCCTCGTACTCCTTGGAGATCTTCTCGGCGAGTTTCTGGGCCTTCTTCAGGGCCGAGTCGACGGACTGGCGTCCGGCGATGGCCGAGCTGATCTCCTGGGAGACCTTGGTGCCGAGGTCGGTGAACTCGGGGATGTCGACGAACTGGATGCCGGGCGCGGGGCGCGGCTGCACGCCGGGGTCGTTGGGCTTGGCGCCCTCGATGGCCGCCTTCGTCATCTCCTGGAAGGCGGCGGCCTCCTTGACGTAGTCGGGGTTCGTGTACGTCGAGGCGCGCTTGCCGGCCGGCACGTTGGACCAGCCGTCCTTCTCGCCGACCAGCTGCTCGTACTGCTTGCTGGACGCCCAGGACACGAACTTCCAGGCCTTGTCGGAGTTGTGGGACGCCTTCTGGATGCCCCAGGCCCAGGTGTAGAGCCAGCCGGAGGAGTCGGTCTTCTCGACCGGGGCGGGGACGTAGCCGATCTTGCCCTTCACCGGGGAGCCCTTGGCCTCCAGCGAGCCCGCCGCCGAGGTGGCGTCGTACCACATGGCGACCTTGCTCTGGGTGATGTTGTTGAGGCACTCGGCGAAACCGGACTGGGCCGCGCCGGACTCGCCGTGCTTGCGGACGAGGTCGACATAGAACTTCGTCGCCTGCTCGAATGCGGGGGAGTCGAGCTGCGCCTTCCAGTTCTTGTCGAACCAGGTGCCGCCGAAGGTGTTCACGACGGTGGTCAGGGGCGCCATCAGCTCGCCCCAACCGGGCAGTCCGCGCAGGCAGATGCCCTTCATGCCGGGCTTCGCGCCGTCGACCTTGGCGGCTATGTCGGCCACCTGGGTCCAGGTCGGGTGCGCGGGCATGGTGAGGCCTTTGTCGGCGAGTATGTCCTTGCGGTACATCAGGAAGGACGACTCGCCGTAGAACGGCTGCCCGTAGAGCTTGCCGTCGTCCGCGGTCAAGGACTCCCGCATCGGCTTGAGGATGTCCTGCTCGTCGTAGGCCGGGTCCTTCGCGACGTACGAGTCCATCTCGTGCAGCCAGCCGTTGCGGGCGTAGATCGGGATCTCGTAGTTGGAGAGGGTCGCGACGTCGTACTGGCCGGCCTGGTTGGCGAAGTCCTGGCTGATCTTGTCGCGGACGTCGTTCTCGGGCAGCACCGTGAAGTTGACCTTGATGCCGGTCTCCTTCGTGAAGTTCGGTGCCAGCTTCTGGAGTTCGGTCATCTGGGGGTTGTTGACCATCAGGACGTTGATCGAGTTGCCGCCTGATCCGGCGCCGCCCGCTCCGACCCAGCAGCCGGAGAGCAGCGGGGCGAGCAGCGTCCCTACGGCGGCCAGGGCGAGCGTGGCTCGCGGCGGCCGTCGTCGGCTCTGGGTTCGCATGGATCGCTCCTGCACATATAGGGAGAAAAAGGCGCCAGCCGGGCGTGGCTGCACCCTACGTAGAGACTCAGTTGGAATTTCGAACGGCGTGCTAGACGCGGATGACCTGTGGCCCCAGCAATGAGTAGCGGTGGGCTTCGGCCGACGGGAGCAGCGTGCTTGTGACGATCGTCTCCAGGGCGCCGATCTCGGCGAACCTGCAGAAACTGACCGCCCCGAACTTGGTGTGCACGCCCGCGAACACGGTGCGCCGGGCGGCACGGATGGCCTGTGCCTTGACCTCGCTGACGGCGGGATCGGGGGTGGTCAGGCCGTGTTCGCGGGAGATGCCGTTGGCGCCGATGAAGGCGAGGTCGAGGACGAAGCCGGCGAGCATCTTCGTCGTCCAGTGGTCCACGGTCGCCAGGGTGCCGTGCCGGACCCGGCCGCCGAGCAGCAGTACCGAGGTGTTCTCGGACTCGGCGAGCACGCCCGCGACCGGCAGGGACGCGGTGACCACGGTCAGCGGTCGGTCCCTGGGCAGGGCCTCGGCGATGAGCTGGGGGGTGAAGCCCTCGTCGACGAAGACCGTCTCGGCGTCCCCGAGCAGCTCGGCCGCGGCGACCGCGATCCGGCGCTTCTCGGGAACGTGGCTCGTGGCGCGGAAGGCGAGCGTCGTCTCGAAACCGGCGCTCTCCACGGGGTAGGCCCCGCCATGGGTCCTGCGGACCAGCCCGTGGTCCTCCAGGGCGCGCAGATCCCGCCGTACGGTCTCCTTGGCCACGCCCAGCTCGGCGGCGAGCGCGGTGACGTCGACCGAGCCGGTGCGGCGCGCGGCCCGCACGATCTCCCGCTGACGTTCCTCCGCCGAACTCGTGCCCATGGCCGACACCACCTTCCCGCTCACTGGAGTACTGCCCGTTCGGGCCCGGTGGGACCCTTGGGGGAAGTTCTACAGCTGGTGCGCGGCACTGACCAGGCCTGTTGCACGTCCGATGCTGCCCGTGTGTGACCGTTTACCACGTGCTGTGCCCGTCGCGGACCTGCACGGCTGTCCGCCGGGGCGTGGGATCGGGCAGCGTCCGTGCCCGAACATGCCGGCGGGCGGGCCCGTTCGGTGCCCGCCCGCCGCTCTGAAGTTCCTTTTCCGGTCACTACGACCGGATGTACGGCCCGTGTCAGTACGGCCAGATCGGCGGGTCGTTCACGAAGTGGCCGCCCAGGTAGGCGTGCGCCTCGACACCCGGCTCCAGCTCGCCCTGCTCGGCGATCAGCTTCTCGGCGTACGGCTCGGAGTCGTCCCGCGGCTCGTAACCGAGCGCCCGCGCGGTCGACAGGTCCCACCACAGGCGGGTGTTGGCGGAGGAGCCGTAGACGATCGTGTGCCGCACCTCCTCGGCGGTCAGGGCCGCGTGGAAGAGGCGGGCGCCGTCGGCGGGGCTCATCCAGATCGACAGCATGCGCACGCTGCTGGGCTCCGCGAAGCAGGAGCCGATACGGACGGAGACGGTCTCCAGGCGGTGCTTGTCCCAGTAGAGCTGCGCGAGGTCCTCGCCGAAGGACTTGGACAGGCCGTAGAAGGTGTCGGGGCGGTGCGGGGTGTCGACGGGGATCAGCGGGTCGTCGCCCTGGGGGCGCGGTGTGTAGCCCACCGCGTGGTTGGAGGAGGCGAAGACGACGCGCGGGACGCCCTCCTCGCGGGCGGCCTCGTAGAGGTTGTACGTGCCCTCGATGTTCGACTTGAGGATCTTGTCGAAGGAGGCTTCCAGGGAGATGCCGGCGAGATGGATGATCGCGTCGACGCCCCGCACGGCCTCGCGGAGCGCCGCCCGGTCGGAGAGGTCGGCGGTGATCGCGTCCGGCTCGCCCTCGATCGGGCGCAGATCCAGCAGTCGCAGGTCGTAGCCGTAGGAGGGGAGCAGGTCCCGCATCAGGGTGCCGAGCCCGCCTGCGGCGCCGGTGAGCAGAACGGTGCGGGGAGCGGGCATCCTCGGTCTCCTTGGGATCGACAGTGGATGGCTGACCTCATCCATGAACGGAATTCACATGCATGGACACGCTAGGGATCGGTCGCCATGCCCGTCAAGTGTGGCGCGGACCTGGGAAATCCGCTCCCCTGTTGCTCATTCGCGCGCTTGACCCACCCTGAGGCGGCTCCTTAGGGTGAGGTTGTTCAGAGATGTAGACATTGATCAGAAGAACGTACGCGCTTGTTCAAGGGAGAGCCCGTGACGCCAGCCCCTCTCGCCGACCGGCTCAGTATCCCCAGCGGGCCGCTGTTCTTCCCCGTCACTCCGTACGGCCCCGACGGCTCCGTCGATCTCGACGTGTTCCGCGCGCATGTCCGCCAGGGCGTCGAGGCCGGTGCCGCCGCCGTGTTCGCGTGCTGCGGCACCGGGGAGTTCCACGCGCTGCTGCCCGAGGAGTTCGAGGCGTGCGTCCGGGCCGCCGTGGAGGCGGCCGGGGGCCGGGTGCCGGTGGTCGCGGGCG
>NZ_JAWOAI010000489.1:0-7309 GCF_033194735.1 Streptomyces sp. W16 | reverse complement strand
GCCAGGCCGGGTCTGCCCGCGGCGCCGGTCGAGCCGGGGCGCAGGCCGTC
This sequence comes from Streptomyces sp. W16, assembly GCF_033194735.1. NCBI lineage: Bacteria > Bacillati > Actinomycetota > Actinomycetes > Kitasatosporales > Streptomycetaceae > Streptomyces > Streptomyces sp. W16. The sequence goes on along the minus strand of NZ_JAWOAI010000489.1, from coordinate 7,259 downwards.
CAGGAAACGGCTGGGGCGGCGGTTGGGGCGACCGCCGGGTGAGCGGGAGAGGGCCCAGGAGACGTGGAGCCGCTCCCTGGCGCGGGTGACTCCGACGTACAGGAGGCGGCGCTCCTCCTCGATCTGTTCGTCGGTCTTCGCGTAGGTGATCGGCATCATGCCCTCGGCGACGCCGACCAGGAAGACGACGTCCCACTCCAGGCCCTTGGCCGAGTGCAGGGAGGCGAGGGTGACGCCCTGGACGGTCGGGGCGTGCTGGGCGTTCGCCCGCTCGTCGAGTTCGGCGACCAGGTCGGCGAGGGTGGCTCCGGCTCTGGCCGCGGCGAAGTCCTGGGCGAGGTTGACCAGGGCGGCCAGGGACTCCCAGCGCTCTCTGACGGCTCCGGAGCCGGCCGGTGGCTCGGTGGTCCAGCCCTCGCCGGAGAGGACGGCACGGACCTGGGAGGGCAGGTCGATGACGTCGTCGAGGAGGGAGTCGTTGCCGCCGAAGCGGGCCGCGCCGCGCAGGGCGATGCCGGCCTTGCGGACCTCGGGACGGTCGAAGAACCGCTCGGCCCCGCGCAGTTGGTAGGGGACTCCGGCGTCGGCGAGGGCCTGTTCGTAGGTCTCGGACTGGGAGTTCGTGCGGAACAGGATCGCGATCTCGCTCGCCGGCACGCCCGCTGCGATCAGGTCGCGGATGCGGCGCGCGGCACCCTCCGCCTCGGCGGGCTCGTCGGTGCACTCGGCGTAGACGGGCTCGGGACCGGCGGCGCGCTGGGAGATGAGTTCCAGTCGATGGTCGGCTGCCCTGCCTCGGGCCTGGGAGAGCAGGCCGTTGGCGAGGTGGACGACCTGGGGTGTGGAGCGGTAGTCGCGGACCAGCTTGACGACGGTGGCGCCGGGGTGGCGGGTGCGGAAGTCGAGAAGGTGGTCGGGGGTCGCCCCGGTGAACGAGTAGATCGTCTGGCTGGCGTCGCCGACGACGCACAGATTGTCGCGATCACCGAGCCACAGCTCCAGAAGGCGCTGCTGGAGCGGGCTGACGTCCTGGTACTCGTCGACCACGAAGTGCTGGTACTGCGAGCGGACCTGTTCGGCGATGTCGTGCCGGTCCTGGAGCACGGCGACGGTGAGCAGCAGGACGTCCTCGAAGTCGATGACCGCGCGGTCGCGCTTGACGTCCTCGTAGGTGGCGTAGAGCTGGGCGATCTCGGCGGGGGCGCGGGGGATGTCGCGGCCCGCCTTGGCAGCCGCGGCGGCGTAGTCGGAGGGGACGGTCTGGGTGACCTTGGACCACTCGATCTCGGCGGTGACGTCCCGAAGTTCGCCACGGTCGAGGCGGATGCGGCAGGCCGCCGCTGCGTCGGCGACGAGCTGGATCTTGCGGTCGACGAGCCGGGGCATGCTGCCACCGATCGCTTTCGGCCAGAAGTACTGGAGCTGACGCAGGGCGGCCGAGTGGAACGTACGGGCCTGCACTCCCGTGGCGCCGAGTTGGCGCAGCCGGCCGCGCATCTCGCCGGCGGCGCGGTTGGTGAAGGTGACGGCCAGCACGCTGGAGGATTGCAGGACCCCGGCGCGCACTCCGTAGGCGATGCGGTGGGTGATCGCCCGAGTCTTGCCCGTGCCGGCGCCCGCCAGCACGCACACCGGACCGCGCAGGGCGGTCGCCACCTCGCGTTGCTCGGGGTCGAGCCCTTCGAGCACCGCGTCGGCCGAGTCCGGTACCTGCGGGAAGAGGGAGGAGTGCGTTGCTGTTGTCACACGGCCATGCTGCCAGGTCGCCGGAGACGGGTGAGCCGGTTGTCCACAGGGAGGCGCCTGCAGTCGTACTAATGCGGCAGGCGTCACGTGCGGTGGCATACCCCCGGCGGGAATGGCGGGTGCGTCGCGTACGTTCCCTCCACTGCGAGGACCCATCCCCCGAGCTGTTGAGGAGCGCGAGAAGATGTCGGGCACTGTGACGATGTACAGCACCACGTGGTGCGGTTACTGCCGTCGGCTGAAGAGCCAGATGGACCGCGAGGGCATCGCGTACAACGAGGTCAACATCGAGCAGGACCCGGATTCCGCGGCGTTCGTCGAGAAGGCGAATGGCGGGAATCAGACGGTCCCGACCCTGCTCTTCGCGGACGGTTCGACGCTCACGAACCCTTCGCTGGCCCAGGTCAAGCAGAAGGTCGGCGCCTGACCGACGATCAGCACACGCGGCTCCGCGGAAGGCGGCTCCTGATACGTCAGGGGCCGCCTTCTTGTTGCCTGCTTCTTGTTGTCGGTCTCGGCCTCAGACGAAGGTTCGCGTCGGCAGCGGCTTGCCGTACCAGAGTTCGATCAGGCGGGCCGCGATCGAGATGCCGTACGGCGGCAGCACCTCTTCGGACTCGAAGGCCGCGCGCAGTTCCTCGCGGGAGAACCAGCGGGCTTCGTGGATCTCGTCGCCGTCGACGTTGATGTCCGTCGAGGTGGCGCGGGCCATGAAGCCCAGCATGAGGCTGGACGGGAAGGGCCAGGGCTGGCTGGCGACGTACTCGACGTGGCCGACGGTGATGCCGGCCTCCTCGAAGACCTCGCGGCGCACGGACTGCTCGATGGACTCGCCGGGCTCCACGAAGCCGGCGAGCGTCGAGAAGCGGCCCTCGGGCCAGTGGACCTGGCGGCCGAGCAGGATGCGGTCCTCCTCGTCGGTGACGGCCATGATCACGGCCGGGTCGGTGCGCGGGTAGTGCTCGGCGCCGCAGGCCGGGCAGCGGCGGATGTGACCGGCCGCGGCGATCACCGTGCGCTCGCCGCAGCGGGAGCAGAAGCGGTGCAGGCGCTGCCAGTTCTCCAGGGCGACCGCGTGCACCATCAGGCCCACGTCCCGGGGCGACAGCAGCAGCCCGGCCTCGCGCAGTCCCGCGGCGCGCGCCGACTGGTCGATACGGCCGGGGAGGGCGTCCTTCTGGAGGGCGAAGTAGCTGACGCCGTCGTCGTCGGTGCCCAGGAAGTAGCGGTGTGCCTCGGTGAGGGGGGCCTCGAAGGAGGGCGTCATGACGAGTTCGGTCTTGCCGTCGGGTGTCTCGTCGATGAGGACCTGGCCGCCGGAGACCACGAAGCAACGGGTGCTGGGGTGGCTCCACGCCGCGGCGAGCCAGGCCTCGTCGAGCCGGTGGTGGGCGGCTCGGTCGATGCCGCTCGGGGCGGTGAGCGAGATGGGTCGGTCGGCTGTGTGGTCGGTCCAGGTGGTCACGGGTGCTTCCAACTCCCCCGGCAATGCGGATTGTTTCGACGGGCGGTTCAGCGGGACGTACGGCAGGAGGCGACCGGGTCCGGCGGGGACGGGTGTGCTGGGCGGTTCTTCCAGTGTGCCTCGCACGCGTTGCCGTTCCGGATCGCGCGGGATCGTCAGGGCGCGCGGCGCCAGGTGTCGGCGAGGTCTCCCCACAGGTGGGCGGTGGTTTCGACGCCTTTGAGGAGGAGGTCGAGTTCGACCTTCTCGTTCGGGGCGTGCCAGCCGTCGGAGGGGACGGAGATGCCCAGGAAGAGGACGGGCGCCCCGAGGACTTCCTGGAGGTCGGCGGCCGGTCCGGAGCCGCCCTCGCGGGTGAAGAGGACCGGTTTCTCGAAGGCGCGGGCCATGGCACGGACGACGGACTGCAGGGCGGGGTGGTCCAGAGGAGTCAGGCACGGGCGCGTGGCCGCGCTGAACGTGATCTCCTGCCGGATTCCCTCGGGCACCTGCCGGGCGGCCCAGTCACGGACGACCTTCTCGATGTGGTCCGGGTCCTGGCCGGCGACCAGCCGGAAGGAGAGCTTCACCATGGCAGAGGACGGGATGATCGTCTTGCTGCCGGGCCCTTGGTAGCCGCCTCCGATGCCGTTGACCTCGGCGGTGGGGCGGGCCCAGATGCGCTCCAGGGTGGTGTGTCCGGCCTCGCCGTGGGTGGCGTGCGACTTGGCGGTGTGCAGCCACTCCTGCTCGTCGAAGGGCAGCTCGGCGAAGAGCTCGCGCTCCTGGTCGGTGAGTTCGACGATGCCGTCGTAGAAGCCGGGGACCGTAACGCGTGCGTGCTCGTCGTGCAGTGCGGCGACGAGGCGGGCGGCGGCGGTCGCCGGGTTGGGCACGGCGCCGCCGAAGGAACCGGAGTGGATGTCCTGGTCGGGGCCCTGCAGCCGGATCTCGCACTCGGCGAGGCCTCGCATGCCGGTGCACACCGTGGGGGTGTCCTCGGACCACATGCCGGTGTCGGAGACGATCACGGCGTCGGCGGCGAGCCGGTCGGCGTGCTCCTCGACGAGCGCCCGGAAGTGCGGGGAGCCGGACTCCTCCTCGCCCTCGACGAGCAGCTTCAGGTGCACGGCCGGGGCAGTGCGGCCGGTGGCAGCCAGGTGCGCGCGGACGCCGAGTGTGTGGAAGAACACCTGGCCCTTGTCGTCGGCGGCCCCGCGCGCGTAGAGGCGGTTTTCGCGGACGACGGGCTCGAAAGGCTCGCTGTCCCAGCCGTCCTCGCGGGCGGCGGGCTGTACGTCGTGATGGCCGTAGACGAGGACCGTGGGTGCTTCGGGGTCGTCGGAGGGCCACTCGGCGAAGACGGCCGGTGCGCCCGGGGTCGGCCAGACCTCGGCGGTCGGGAAGCCGGTCTCCCGGAGTGTGGCGGCGAGCCAGTCCGCGCTGCGCCGGACGTCGGGCGCGTGGTCGGGCTGCGCCGACACGGACGGGATGCGCAGCCACTCGGCGAGGTCGTCGAGGAAGGCTGCGCGGTGCTGCTCGATGTACGTGCGGACCGCGCTGACGGCACTGTCAACGGTGTGGCTCATGGTCACGAGCCTATCGGCCCGCACTGACATCCTCGGTGGGCGGTTCCTCACAGTTTGCTTGCACAGCCGGCTACTCCCCTTGCGCGCCCGGTGATTCCGCCTGTGCGCCCGGCTCCTCCAGCAGCAGCCGCTCCAGTGCGGCCCGGTCCGGGAGGCCCTCCGGCCGGACAACCTCGCCGCCGCGCACGTACAGGAACGCGGCCGTGACCGCTTCCAGCGGCACGCCCTGCCGCTCGGCCCAGGCGAGCCGGTAGATCGCGAGCTGGAGCGGGTCGGCGGTGCGGGTGCGGCTGGTCTTCCAGTCGAGGATCTCGTACGTCGCCCCGGCGCCGTCGCCCTGCTTGTAGACGGCGTCGATACGGCCCCGTACGACGCGGCCGGCGATCACGAGCTGGAAGGGGGTCTCGACGCGGTAGGGCGTGCGCCGGGCGTACTCGGTGCGTTCGAAGGCGTCCTTGAGTGCTTCCAGATCTTGTTCGTCGGCGATCTCGGCTTCGCTGCCGGGCAGTTCCTCCGGCTCCAGCATGGGCAGGGTCAGCTCTTCGAAGCGTGATTCCACCCAGGCGTGGAAGCGGGTGCCTCGACGTGCGGCGGGTTGCGGGGGGCGCGGCATGGGGCGCGCGAGTTCCTGCGCGAGCCCGTCCGGATCGGCGGCCAGGTGCAGCAGTTGGGTGGCGGTCAGCGAGGCCGGCAGGGGGACGTCGGTGACGCCTCGGCGGGCGCGCAGGAGTTCGCCGGTGAGGGCGTCGAGGTCGCGGTCCCAGGAGGCGATGGCTCGGGCTTCCTCGGGGGTGAGGCGGGTGCCAGGTGGTTCCGTGGGGTGCGGGCGGGCGTCCCCCGGCGCGCTGGAGTGTTCGGCGGGGTCCGGGGCCGTCGCCTGGTGCGGGACGGTCGGGCGGTCCTCGGTCCAGGCGTCCCAGTCGGCGGGGTCGTCTTCCGGGAGGCCGTCTTCGGCATCGGGGGAAGTTTCCTCGTACGAAGGCTCGTCGTAGGGAGGTTCGCCGTCCTCCGGTGGCGGGGGCCAGTCCGGGTCGTCGTGCGCGTCGGGGTCGTGGGTGGCCGCGGGGTGGCTCTCGTCGTGGGAGGCGAGGCGCTCCAGGTGGTCCATGACCATCTTGGCGGCCTTGTGACGGTGGGCCATCGCCATGTCGTCCAAGGGCAGTGGCCATGCCTGGTCGACGGTGGCGGTCTGCAGGGCGGGGTTCTCCTCACCGTCTTCGGGTCGGTCCGCCCAGGCCTCGATCTCGCCATATCCGGCCGCACAGTGGTCGTAGAGGGCTTGAAGGAAGTCGGAGGGCCCCCGGAGTTTCTTCTGGGTGGGGCCCCACCAGTGGCCGGAGCCGAGGAGCAGGGAGCGGGGGCGGGTGAAGGTGACGTAGCCGAGGCGGAGTTCCTCGGTGTGCTGGTGGTCCTTCATGGCCTCGTGGAAGGCCTTCATGCCTTTGGAGTCCCAGGAGGCGACGTCGGGCAGGGTGGCGGTGTCGCCGCGCAGCGCGTGCGGGAGGACCTTGCCCTGGGCGGTCCATTTCTCGCGGCCCTGGCTGCTGGGGAAGGTCCCGGTGACCAGGCCGGGGACGGCCACGACGTCCCACTCCAGGCCCTTGGACTTGTGCGCGGTGAGGACTTTGACGGTGTTCTCGCCTCCCGGGAGGGCGTTGTCGAGGCCTTTCTCGTACTGCGCGGCGGTGCGCAGGAAGCCGAGGAAGGCGAGCAGGGTCGCCTCGCCGTCGCCGGCGGCGAAGGAGGCGGCGACGTCCAGGAAGTTCGACAGGGTCTCGCGGCGGCGGGCGGCCAGGGAGTGCGGGGACGCGGCGAGTTCGACCTCCAGGCCGGTGACGGCGAGGACGCGGTGCAGGACGTCCATCAGGGGATCGGACAGGGAGCGGCGGAGGTCGCGCAGTTCGGTGGCCAGGCGGGCGAAGCGCACGCGCGCGTCCGGTGAGAAGGGCAGCCCGTCGTCGTCCCCGGCGCCGTCGGAGCCGTATAGAGGTGTCTCCAGGAACGTGTCGAGGGCGTCGGCGAGCGATATCACCTCGGAGGGGTCGACCCCCTCGACGGCTGCGGCGAGCCGGCGGTCCGGGTCGTCGTCGGCCCCCACGCGCGTGTGGGCCACGAGGAGTCGGGCGCGTCGTCCCAGAAGGGCGAGGTCGCGGGGGCCGATGCGCCAGCGCGGGCCGGTCAGCAGCCGGACCAGGGAGGCGTTGGCGCCGGGGTCCTGGAGGACTTCGCAGACGGCGACGAGGTCGGCGACCTCGGGCAGGTGCAGCAGCCCGGATAGCCCGACCACCTCGACCGGGATGTCGCGGGTCACCAGGGCGCCCTGGATCTGGGCGAAGTCGGTGGCCGTGCGGCACAGGACGGCGATCTCGCCGGGCGCCTTCCCGGTCCGTACGAGGTGGGCGATGGAGTCGGCGAGCCAGTCGATCTCGTCGGCGTGGGTGGGCAGCAGCGCGCAGCGCACCATGCCGTCGCGCTCGGCA
>NZ_JAWOAI010000488.1:0-7343 GCF_033194735.1 Streptomyces sp. W16 | reverse complement strand
CCGCGGCGGGCTCCGGCTGGGGCTCCGCCTCCGGCGTGACCTCATCGGCGACCGGCTCAGCCGCGGGCGCGGCTTCCGCCTTCGCTTCCGCCTCCGGCCCAGTTTCCGCTTCCGCGGCAGGCTCGACGACCTGCTCGGGCTCCGGGGCGACCTCGGCGACGGGCTCCGCCTCGGGCTCGGGGTCTAGGACGGGCTCGGCTTCCGGCTCCGGCGCGGTTTCAGCGATCGGCTCGGCCTCAGGCTCGGAGATCGGCTCGGTCTTCGCGACGGGCTCCGGCGTCGCCTCGGCCGTAGCTTCGGCTTCTTCCGCCGTCGGCTCGACGACCGGCTCCGACGCCGCTTCCGCGACCGGCTCCGCCTCAGGCTCGGCGACCGGCTCGGTCTCCACGACGGTCTCCGGAGTCGCCTCGGCCGTAGCCTTGGTTTCCTCTGCCTTCGGCTCGACGACCGGCTCGGTCTCCGTGACCGCTTCCGGCTCGGGCGCGGTTTCCGTGGCGGTCTCCGCGACCGGCTCCGTCTCGGGCTCCGGCGTCACCTCGGCCGTAGGCTCGGCTTCTTCCGTCGCCGGCTCTGCGGTCGGCTCCGGCTCCGCCTCGACGGCGGGCGCGGCCTCCGCGAGCGGCTCGACGACAGCCTCGACCTCGACCGCGGCTTCAACCTTGGCTTCAACCTCAACCTTGGTCTCCGCCTCCGTACCCTCCGTCCCTTCCGTCGACGTCGTCGGCTTCGGGACTGTCACGTTGTCGAAGGCCAGGGCCACGAGTTCGTGTTCGTCGTCCTCCAGGGTGGAGGACGGGCGGGGTTCGGGGACCTGGGCCGTTGCCGCGGGGGCGGGGGTCGGCAGTGTGGTGGGGTCGGGTTCCGTGGAGGGGGACGGGACCTTGGCCTCCGGTTCCCGGGGGGTCTGCTGTTCTTGCGAAGGAGTGCGTTCCGCGCTCTCTGCTTCCGCGGCACGCTCCTTGCGTGACCTGCCGAACGCATTCCGCAGGAGAGTGAGAATGCCCATGTGCGCAACCCTTCGCGTGAGTTGAAGCCGTCAATCCCTGGCCAGGACGGACACGTAAGGTTAGCGGCCTCGGATGGCGATCTTAGGCAGGGGCGACGCGCGGGAGACACGTCCTGTCAACACCGCCTGTTTCAGCCACCACTTCGCTCACCCGTTCACCTGCCTGTTCGTCGACCGGCGGGCAGTGTCAGTGGCTCCCCCTACCGTTCCTTTCATGACGCACGTGACGCACCGCACGTACAGGACGCACTGGATACACGGCCCGCTCGCGAGCCATGAGGAGGTCAACGTCGTCTTTTTTCGGGGGATGTCGTTGGACGCGCTCACGCGGGAGCTCCTCTCCATACGGCGCATCCCGCTCGCGTACGCCAAGGGCGGCGAGGACGAGGACGAAGGCGAATGGGGGCTGGTCATGCATGACATGTTCGGCTGGGACGAGGACGACTACGACCGCCCCGACTACCGGCAGTTGTGCCGGGACGGCGGTGAACTCGCCGTCTTCACCACGGAACCCTGCATCGCCAAGGCGCACGGCCCCGACTTCGACTACTACCGCGCCGGGCGCTACGTCTGCGGGATCAGCTTCGAGAACCCGTCCGGCGGCGTCGGGGAACAGCCCGGTCTGCTGGCACCCGCCCTCACCGCCGCGCGGCTGATCGGGCCGCACGCGGAACTCGACCCGTACGACAACGAGGAACGGACCGTCCAGGCGATCTCGGCCTTCTTCTCCCTGCCCGATCCCGACTTCTTCCTGACCTGATCGATCAACCCCGAACCCGGCGCAGCGCTCAGTGCGGCGAAGCGATCGCCCGTGCCGCCGCGACCTCCTGGCGCAACGGCTCCAGCACACTCCCCGCAGGGCCCGTCAGATCCGTACGGACCTCCACCAGCACCTCCGACTCGCGTACGCCCTCCGACAACTCCCGGAGTTGGAGCGCCACTTGGGTGACCTCGGCGGAAGACGGCGGCGGTGCCCCGTGTTTCACCCGCACCCTCGCCGCCGTCGTCGCGTCGACGATCCGTTCCACGGCGACGACGAGCGGGAGCCAGCCGGCGGCGAGGCGGCCGGTGGGCGGGGGTTCGGTGAGGGCGCGTTGGAACTCCGTGCGGATGACGGACAGGTCGCGGTAGAGGCGGCGCCGCATCCGGGCGCGGGCGGCCGGCTCGGTCCCGGCCCCGGGCGTGCCAGGTGTACCGAACGCCGACTCCACATACCGTGCCGTGTCCGCCACCGCCTCCGCCAACCGGTCCCCGACCCGCGTGTGCCAGCTCTCCGGCCAGAGCAGATAGCCCGCGATCAGTGCGATTCCGCAGCCGATCAACGAGTCGACCAGGCGGGGCAGGAGGAGTGCCGTGCCCTGGTGGTTCAGGATGTCCGAGAGGAGCAGGATCACCGGGGTGATCGCCATCGTCTGGTAGCCGTAGCCCCGGGGGGTGAGGGCCGGGATGAGCGGGGCCAGTAGGAGCAGGACCAGTACGTCCCACCAGCCCCTCGGTACCACCGACAGCACCGCCGCCGCGATCACCAGTCCCGCCACCGTGCCGAGCGCGCGCAGCAGGGCCCGGGAGAAGACCGAGCCGAAGTCGGGCTTCAGGACGAAGGTGATCGTCAGGGCGATCCAGTACGAGCGCGGGACCGGGACCGTGGAGACCAGGACCTGTGCCAGGCCGATGCAGAGGGCGAGGCGCAGGCCGTAGCGCCAGGAGCCGGCGGACAGGACGACGTTGCGTGCCGCGCGTGCCGCCCGGATGCGGAGGGCCGCCGGGCGGCCGAGGCGGTCGTCGATGCCCCGGGGGTCGACGTCGGGGGCGGTGACGACCTCGGCCGTGTGGCGCAGGGCGTGGTCGATCGCGCGGGTCGTCTCGCTGGTGGGGGTGGGGAGGTCGAGCCCTATCGGGCCGGTGTAGCCCGTCTCGACGGCGTGGGCGAGGTGGCGGACCGTTTCGCGGATCTGCGGCGGGAGCGGCCTGCCCGTCTGGTGGACCGCGGGGGCCGCCTCGACGACCGGCGTGATCGCGTTCAACTGGGCCAGCAGGCGGGTGAGTTCGGGGTTGCGGCCGTGGTGGCGGGCGCGCCGGGCGAGGACGAGGTCGTAGGACTGGTTGAGGGACTGGGTGACCGCTTGACGGGCCGCGCCGTAGCCCGCCGTCGGGTCGTCGCCGCAGGTGGCGAGGAGGTCGGCGACGGTGCGGTAGGTGTTCGCGACCGCCGTGCGTTCCGGGACGCCGGAGCGCAGGGGCCAGGCGAGGAGGGCGAGGAGCAGGACCAGGAGGCCGCCGCCGGACATCAGGGCGGGGGCCACCCACCACGCGCCGGGGAGCGGGAGGCCCGCGCCGATCACCGAGTTGAGGAGCAGGAGCAGGCCCGATACGGAGGCCACCGCGCCGATCGTCGAGATCATCCCCGAGACCAGCGCGATGGCGGTCAGCGCGGTGACCGCGAGCCAGCCGTGGCCGTAGACCGCCGCTCCCAGGGTGACGCCGACGGCGCCGAAGAACTGGGGGATCGCGATGTTGAGGATGCGCATGCGGTAGGCGTCGGCGGTGTCGCCGATCACTCCGGAGAGGGCGCCCATGGAGGCGAGGGCGCCGTAGGCGGTGTGTCCGGTGGCGAGGCCGAGGGTGAGTGGGAGGGCCATCGCGACGGCGGCGCGGGCGACGGCCGGTCGGTTGAGGGGGGCCTGCTGGGGTTGGAGGTTCCTCACCAGCCAGTCGGGGGGTGTGAGGCCGATGGGGAACTCGCGGGACATGTGCCCATTATGAGCAGCACCCTGACCTATCCGTGCTGGTGGAGCGCGATGTCGACCAGCAGGGCTCGGTGGTCGGTGTCGGCGAGGTCGAGGAAGCGGGCGCTGTTCGCGGAGAAGTCCGGGGAGAGGAGGACGTGGTCGATCTGGGTGCCGAGGGTGGGGGTGAGCCGCTCCGGCCAGCTCGGTGTGCGGGGGTGTCCGGCGAGGCGGGCCGCGTCGCGCAGGCCGGTGTCGAGGATGCGGCGGAACGCGGCGTGGTCCTGGGAGGAGTTGAAGTCTCCGGCGAGGACGGTGGGGGTGGTCGGGTCGGCGGCGGCGAAGGTCCGGAGCCTGCCCAGTTCGCGGCGCCACAGGCCGACCTGGTTGGGCAACGGGGGCATGGGATGGGCGAGTTGGAGGCGTACGGCGTGACCGTCGACATCCGCGACGGCGCCGGGCATGCCCATCGTGCCGGTGACGCCCTTCGTGCCCTTGAGGGGGAAACGGCTGAGGATCACCGAGCCGTGCGAACCGGCCGCCACCACGGCCTGCCGGTAGGGGAGTTCGGTGCCGAAGTCCCGCCGCAGCGTGGCCTGGCAGGTGTACTCGCACTCCTCCACGAACACCACGTCCGGCCGCTCCCGCCGGATCACCGGCACCAGGGAGCCGGTCCCCTGCCCGAACTCGACGTTCGAGGTCAGCACCCGGAACTCGGCGATCGCGGGCCCGTCCGGTTCACCGCTCCTGCCGTACGGCTCGATGAACCACGCCAGCAGGCCGAGCAGCGCCACTCCCCACACCAGCCCGAGCCGCCACCGGGCGAGCAGGGCGAGGAGGAGTCCGAGGCCGGTGGGGGCCAGCAACCACGGGAAGAAGGCGAGGAGTTGGGTGATGGGCGTGCGGGCGTCGGTGTCGGCCGTACGGCAGCCGACGACCACGCTCGCGGCGGCGAACAGCAGGCCGGCGCACCAGACCGTGAAGTGCCGGCCCCGGTGGCGTTCCGGGACGAAGTCGGCGGCGGTCCACTCGGAGGTCACGGTGCCCACGTGATGACCTTCCGCCGGTGGACGCAGATGCCCGGATCATCCCACGTGTGCCGGGAACTCCCCCGGGAATCGGGAATCCCGGGGAACGTCTCCAGGAATCAGGCCTGGGCCCGTGTCGGCTGCTGTGCCCGGTCCGTCGCCGCGGCGGTCGCGGGTGCTCGCCGGCGTCGTACGAACTCCCTTGCCGGGCGGGCGTATCGGGTGAGCCAGGCCGTCGCGGCGACCGTGAGGCCGAGGCCGAGGAGCAGCCAGGCGACCGTGCGCAGGGTCGAGGTGAGGGCGTCGTAGATCGCGCCGCCCGCCGCCTGGGAGACCTCGGCGGGGAGGTCGGAGACCGTGAGTTGGCGGCCGATCGCGAGGGCGAGGCCGAGCAGCGCGCCGCCGAGGGCCGTGCCGAGCGCGGTCGCGGTGATCGCGCGGCGGCGGCGCACGGCGACGGTGATGCCGGTGACCGCGAAGACGGCGGCGGTGACGGGGAGCCAGAAGCCGGCGACCTCAAGCACGTGGAACTCCTCCCGGAGCGGGCCCAGTTCACCGGCCGGGAGCACCGCGACCTCGGTGTGCTGGACGGGGATGCGGTTCGCCAACGGCACGTGTTCGTGGGCGAGTTGGTGCTTGACCTGGGCAGCGACGGGGGCGAGGTCGACGGTGACGGCGCCGCTGCGCCCCTCGTCCCGCAGGGCGTGCAGCACGGCGTCGTGGGTGGCCCGGTTGCCCTCGTCCCAGGCCAGCCGGAAGGCCTCGGTCTTGGTGAACGAGTGCACCGCGTCGTGCACGAAGGGAGCCATCGTGCCCCGCATCCCGCCCACCGTGCCCCGCATCCCTTCCACATGGATCCCGCGCATGATGCCCGCGCCGACCGTGTCCGCGACGACGTCCCGTACGGCCGGGTCGGCGGCCAGCGGCGCCATCGCCGTGACGTAGCGGCCGGAGTCGGTCAGGTCGTACGCCGCCCAGGCCGCCAGCGCGCCGAAGGGCGTCAGGAAGCAGGAGAGGGCGACGAGTACGGCCGACAGGGCGCTCCGGAGACGTGGGGGCACCTCCCCAGGACACGGGCGGGGCGTGCGGTGCGCGAGCCGGGTGCCCGTAATTGGCTGCATTCGGGTGCGATGTCAAGCCGAACGGGTGCCCTGGCCTCGGAACCCTTGGTGGAACTGGCCGTTCCGCTCTCGGGTGGAGGGTTGACCCGAACGGGTGTTTCCTGGAACCGGGGAGAAGGAGGCCGAACATGCGCACCACTCCGGCCCTGCGGACTCTGGCCGCGGCCCTGCTCACCGGTGGCACACTCGCCGTCGCGGCGGCGGGCACCACGGCGGCGGCAGCACCGACCACGTACGCCGAAGGACATGGCGGTGGTGGCGGTGGCGGCAGTCCGATCTGGGGCACGATCGTCTCCCGCACCGATCTGAACGTGCGGCAGTCGCCCACCACGCATTCACCCGCCGTCGACTCGCTCTCACCGGGCAGCCAGGACCGCGTCCAGTGCGTGGTCACGGGACAGAGCGTCAACGGGAATCCCGACTGGTACTGGCTCGTCGGCGCGCAGGGCTGGGCCAGCGCCGCCTTCGTCGACACCGGCGGCCAGTGGGTGCCGTCCTGCTCGGATCCGTGTCCGGGCTGGAAGGACGGCAGCGACAACGGCAACAACTCGAACTGGAACAACGACCCGAACTGGAGCGACAACTCCAACTCGTGGAGCACCTCGGCCTCCGGGTCGTGGAGCGTCTCGGGCTCGTGGAGCTGGAGCGCCTCCGGTTCGTCGAGCGGCGGCGGCATCTGGAACTGGGCGCCGTAAGGGAACAGGGGAAAGGAGTGGGCCCCGGCCGTCCGGCCGGGGCCCACTCCTTGTGCCGTACGACGTCAGCGGATGCGGTTGCCCGCTCCGTCCTCGCGCGTGTAGTAGCGGTAGAAGAACACCAGGAACACGCCCGCCGTGGTGGCGAGCCCGATGGCCGCGGACCGCAGCACGCTCTCGCCGGTCTGGCTGTAGAGGAAGCCGAGCGCGGCGCCCGCGAAGCCGGACTTCACCAGCGAGTGCAGTTCGCGCTTGAGCAGCGGGGCGAACCGGGCCACCGCCAGGCACAGCACGATGAACGCCAGCGCCGTCACGAAGCCGAACAGGATGTTCCAGCCGGTGATGGGACCGCCGCTGCGACGGTTGGCCGCCGCCCAGTAGCCGTAGACGAGCCCGAGGACGACCGGGATCGCGACCTTCGCCACGCGGTGCACGCGGGCGTCGAAGATGTCGGGCAGGCCGCTCGGGCCGGTGAATCCGCCAGGGCCTGTCGTCCTGCCGGGGCGGCCGGTCATTCCGCCGGGCGTGGGTGCCGCTTGAGCCATGAGAGCACTCCTCTCTCTCGCCCCCGTCTACCAATGCACACCCCGGGGGAGGCGGTGGCAAGTCGGGGTGCGGCCTCGGTTGCCCCATGTTTCGCTGGGGCGCATGAAGCTCGTACTCTTCGGCGCCACCGGTATGGTCGGCAGCCGGATCGCCACCGAGGCGTCGGCCCGCGGACACCAGGTGCTGGCGGTCAGCCGTTCCGGCCAGTCGCCGGTCCCCGG
>NZ_JAWOAI010000487.1:0-7365 GCF_033194735.1 Streptomyces sp. W16 | reverse complement strand
CGCTCGCCCTGTACGCGCTGCTCGGCCTCGCCGGTGTGCCGTGGTTCGCCGGCGGCACCCACGGAGGCGGCGCCTCCTTCGGCTACATCATCGGCATGCTGCTCGCCTCCGCCGCCGTGGGCGCCCTGGCCCGCCGCGGCGCCGACCGCTCGGTCCTGCGCATGGCGGGCACGATGCTCCTGGGCGAGGCGATCATCTACGCCGTCGGCGTCCCGTACCTGGCACTCTCCCTGGACCTGTCGACGAGCGCCGCGATCGCCGCGGGACTCACCCCCTTCCTCCTCGGCGACGCCTTGAAGGCGGCCCTGGCGATGGGCGCGACTCCGACCGCGTGGAAGTTCGCCAACAAGCAGCGGTAGGGCCGTAGTTCCCGCGGAAGAGGTTCGTCCATCCGGGGCTGGGTGAACCCGGTCCGGAAACCGGTGGGACTTGCAGGGAGGGCCGGGTTCTCCCGCGACCCGGCCCTCCCTTGTCCGGCCCTGGCTCAGCTCTGGAGAGGCCGCTCGGGCCGTCGCTGGGACCAGTACAGGCCCGCCGCGCCCGCCGCGATCAGTGCCGCACCGGCCGCGCCCAGCGGCAGTACGTCACTGCCGACGCCGGTCTTGGGCAGTGTGTCGCCGCCCGGTGCCACCGGCTTGTTGTCGGTGCCGAGCAGCAACGGGGTGGCCGGGGCGTTCGGCGACGGGTTCGCCGTACCGAACGGGACCGGGCCCTGCTGCCAGAACGTCTTCTTGCCGTCGGCGGACATCACCGGCAGACAGATCTTCCCGGCCTTGCTCAGGTCGTACGTCGCGTCGACGGCGTACGACTTCGACTTCCCCGCGGCGAGCGCGCCGACGGAGCACTTGAATCCACTGTTCGAACCGGGCGGCAGATCCTTTTCGGCGATTGCCGAACAACCCTGCACGCTATTGACCTTGAGGCCGTCGAAACCGACGACCAGGAGATTGAGATCGCCGCTCGCCTTGGTCCCCTCGTTCTTCACCGTGGCGGTGATGGCCGTCTTTTTCGAACTGTTGTCGACAGAAATCGTCTCCGGCAGGAGCGTGGTCAGTTTCACACCCGCCGGTGCCGCGTCCATCGCCTTTCCGCCTTTGCTGCTTCCCGGTCCCTGGTCATCCGCCGAGGCGGTGAAGGAAAGGATCATCACCGCCGAGAAAGATGCCGTGAGCAGCGATCCTGTGATGGCCGTAGCGATGGTCGTCGCACGACGAGAACTCATGTTCGTCCCCCTTGCGTTCCCCTGTGTCCCCCTGGGACTGCGCCTGAATTCGCAGTACTTGAAGAGGTACCACAAGATTTCTCCGCACTATGCTGGTACGGCATGAAGTGTGACCATTGTGGGGGTGCAGCGGATTGCCGGGGAATACGGGGAACTTGAGGAGCGGTGGAACTCCGGGGCTATTGGTGACCGGGCGCTATCGACTGGCCGAAAGCATCGGCCAGGGGGGAATGGGGCGGGTGTGGCGAGCCGCCGACGAAATGCTCGACCGGCAGGTCGCGGTCAAGGAGATGCGCATCGACGGCCTCGGCGCGGAGGACACCCGCACCCGCCGTGAGCGCACCCTGCGCGAGGCGAGGGCCACGGCCCGGATCGACCATCCCAACGTCGTACGGGTCTACGACGTCGTGGACGAGGGCGAACGCCTGTGGATCGTCATGGAGTTGGTGGCCGGCCGCTCGCTGGAGCGGATCATGGCGGACGACGGTCCGATCGGCCCGCGCGAGGCCGCCCGCATCGGGCTCGGGCTGGTGGCGGCCCTGCGGCAGGTGCACGCGGGAGGCGTCCTGCACCGGGACATCAAACCCGGCAACGTACTGGTCGAGAGCCGTGCGCAACGCGTCGTGCTCACCGACTTCGGCATCGCGGCGATCCAGGACGCCACGGCGCTCACCATGGTCGGCACGCTCGTCGGCTCGCCCGACTACATGGCACCCGAGCGGATCTCCGGCCGCCCGCAGGGACCGCCCTCGGACATCTGGTCACTGGGCGCGACCCTCTGCGCGGCGCTCGGTGGCCGCTCCCCGTTCTCCCGAGACACAACCTTGGCGACCCTGCACGCGGTGCTCTACGAGGAGCCCGAACTCCCGCCCGCGGCAGGCCCGTTGCGGGAGGTACTGGCCGCGCTGCTGGAGAAGGAGCCGTCGGTCCGGCCGGGTCTTGAGGAGGTGGAGGAGGCGCTGAGTCCGGTCGCGTTTCCGACGGAGGCCGAGAAACTCGGTTCAGTGGAAACGCGGTTGGTGGAGGCACCCGAGAGGCCGGAGGAACGTGAGATCCATCAGGAGTCGCCCACTCCGGCCTTCCTGGAACCGTCGTTGGTCCGGGCGGCACGAGATCCCCGAGTGCACGATCCGGATCCCGATCCCGATCCCCAACTCGATCCCGACCCGCCCATCGAGGACGTCATACCGACACAACGTCCGGCGGTGGCCGGCGTCTCCCTTGTGCGCGCCGAGCGCGCCGAGCGCAGCGAACAGGCTCAACTCGTCGAACAAGCCGAAGAGTTGACCGAGCAGAAGCCCGTGTTCATTCCGAACCACCTGCCGGCCCCCCGCCTGGACCTGGGCCCCCACCCCGCCCGTCTGCCCGCCCCCGCCGAGCCGTTCACTCCGCGCCACACGCGCACGCGCACCCACCGCCGTATCGGACTGATCGCCGCCGCGGCCGTAGCCGTAGTGGGCGCGGTGGTCGGGACGATCCTCATGTACGGGAACGGCTCCTCCGACGACACGGCCACAGGCTCGGCGTCGAAGGCGCCGACCAGCGCGCCGGCGACCCCGACCGAACCCTCGGCCTCCGCCTCCGCCTCCGCCCCCGCCTCCACCGAACCGTCCGTTTCCCCGTCCCCGTCCCCTTCCCCCACGGTCGAGGGCACCTCACGCCCTCCGAGCCTGCCCCCGGGTACGCACCAGGAGGCGGGCGGGTTCGCGTGGGCGACGCCCACCGGCTGGCGGCGGGATCTGAAGACGGGGGCCGAGGTCCACTACACGTCCCCGGACGCCGGCCAGGAGCTCGTGGGCAAGTCCTCCCTCGCCCGCGGTGATCTGATGCGGACGTGGGAGGCCTCGGAGCGGAACGCCCACCAGGGGCAGGACTACCGGAAGATCCGCCTCGTCAGCACGACGTTCCGCGGCTATCCGGCAGTGGTCTGGGAGTACACGTTCACCCTCAAGGGCGTCCCCTGGCACGCCCGGCTGCTCGGCTTCGACGCGGACGGGAAGTCGTACCAGATCAACACCTGGTACCAGCCGGACGTGGAGACCCAGGCCCTGAAGACCTACGACAAGGTCAAGAACAGCTTTGTCGTGCTTTGAACGCAGGGGGGCGCTGTCAGCCCACGGACACCTTGTCGGTGTCGGTGTCCGTGTCGGCGACGGTGAGCCGCTGCCCGCCGCGCACCCGCTCCTTGATGACGGCGACCGCCAGCACGCCCGCCGCGACCGCCAACGACAACAGGACGGTCGTACGGCCGCTGCTCTCGCCCTCGGTGTCGGTGAGCATGTAGCCGAGGACGAACACGATCAGGGCGATCGTCGCCCAGGTCAGATACGGGTACAGCCACATCCGCACGACGAGCTTCTCCGGCGACTCGCGCTCGATGATCCGCCGCAGGCGCAGCTGCGACGCACAGATCACCAGCCACACGAACAGGGCGACCGCGCCTGAGGAGTTGACGAGGAAGAGGAACACGGTGTCGGGGAAGGCGTAGTTGAAGAACACGGCGACGAACCCGAAGACGACGGAGGCAATGATCGCCGCCATCGGTACGCCACGGGACGTGGTCTTGGCGAACGCCTTCGGCGCGTCGCCGCGTCCGCCGAGCGAGAAGGCCATGCGGGAGGCCGTGTAGAGACCGGAGTTGAGGCAGGACAGTACCGAGGTCAGCACGATGAAGTTCATGATCTGACCGGCGTGCGCGATACCGAGGGAGTCGAGGGCTGCGACGTACGAACCCTGCTCCTTGATCGACGGGTCGTTCCAGGGGAGCAGGCAGACGACGACGAAGATCGAGCCGAGGTAGAAGACGCCGATACGCCAGATGATGCTGTTGGTCGACTTGGTGACCGCGCGCTGCGGGTCCTCGGACTCACCGGCGGCCAGCGTGGCGATCTCGCTGCCCATGAAGGAGAAGACGACCAGCAGGACGCCGGTCAGGATCGCGCCGGGACCGTTCGGCAGGAAGCCGCCGTGGTCGGTGAGATTGCCGAGGCCCGCCTTGTCGGTGTGGGCGCCGGGGAGCACGCCGAAGATCGCCAGCGCGCCGACGACGATGAACGCGCCGATCGCCACGACCTTGATCCCGGCGAACCAGAACTCGAACTCGCCGTAGGAGCCCACCGATACGAGGTTCGTGGCGGTCAGCACCACCATCACGATCAGCGCCCAGCCCCACTGCGGTACGGCCGGGATCCACCCTTCGAGGATCTTGGCGCCGGCGGTCGCCTCCACGGCGAGCACGACGACCCAGAAGAACCAGTACAGCCAGCCGATCGAGAAACCGGCCCAGCGGCCGAGCGCGCGGTCGGCGTGTGCGGAGAACGAGCCGGACGTGGGGTTCGCGGCGGACATCTCGCCCAGCATGCGCATCACCAGCACCACGAGCGTGCCGACGAGCGCGTAGGAGAGAAGGATGCCGGGCCCTGCGGTCGCGATCCCGGAGCTCGAACCGACGAACAGGCCGGCGCCGATGACGCCGCCGATCGCGATCATCGACAGATGTCGGTTCTTGAGTCCGGCCTGGAGGCCGGAACCATCAGTCATGGGGGCAGTCATGGGGGGAATTCCTTTACGCCGGTTGGGATGCCGGTGGGGGGTGCCCGTACGAGCGGCGTACGGGTCGGTCCAGTGAATCGGAGGTAAAGGAATTCCAGAACCTTTGAATCCAGATCGTTACTTGAGGTTTCCTTGAGGTTGCCAGGTGTTGCCTGTATTTAACGAGGTCGGGCCCCGGAGCTGCTTCCCGGAAACAGCCGTGTCACACTCGTCCCATGCGCGTGTATCTCGGCTCCGACCATGCGGGCTTCGAACTCAAGAACCACCTCGTCGAGTGGCTCAAGGAGGCGGGCCACGAGCCCGTCGACTGCGGGCCGCACATCTTCGACGCACAGGACGACTACCCGCCCTTCTGCCTCCGCGCCGCAGAGCGCACGGCCGCCGACCCCGAGGCCCTCGGCATCGTGATCGGCGGCTCCGGCAACGGCGAGCAGATCGCGGCGAACAAGGTCAAGGGGGTGCGGGCGGCCCTCGCCTGGAGCGAGGAGACCGCGTCGCTCGGCCGGCAGCACAACAACGCGAACGTCGTCGCGGTCGGTGCGCGGATGCACTCGCGGGACGAGGCGACGAAGTTCGTCGAGACGTTCGTGGCGACGCCGTTCTCCGAGGACCCGCGGCACATTCGCCGCATCGACATGCTGACGGAGTACGAGACGACGGGGGAGCTGCCGGAGATCCCGGCGCACCACCCGCAGCAGTAGGCACGCTTTTCAAGGCCCACCCGTCAACTGACCGAGACGGGTGGGCGGGTGGGAAAGGAATTGCGTCAGTGCCAGAGGGGCACACGATCCATCGGCTTGCGCTGGACTACGCGAGCCGCTTCTCCGGCCGGCCGGCACAAGTCACCAGTCCCCAGGGCAAGTTCAGTGACGCCGCCGCACTGCTCAACGGTACGGAACTCACCCGCACCGAAGCCCACGGCAAGCACCTGTTCCTCGGTTTCCGCGACGCCGACTGGATCCACATCCACCTCGGGCTGTTCGGCAAGGTGAATTTCGGCGGAGTCCCCGCGCCCCCGCCCACGGACACCGTCCGCCTGCGCCTCGCCAACGACACGTCGTACGTCGATCTCCGCGGCCCCACCACCTGTGCCCTGATCACGGACACCGAGAAGCAGGCGATACACGACCGCCTCGGCCCCGACCCGCTGCGCCCGGACACCGATCCGGCTCCGGCGTACCGGCGTGTCTCCCGCAGCCGTACGACGATCGCCGCACTCCTCATGGACCAGAAGGTCATCGCCGGCGTCGGCAACGTCTACCGCGCCGAGGTCCTCTTCCGGCACGGCATCGACCCCTACCGCGCGGGCAAGGACATCACCCTCGCGGAGTGGGACGCGATCTGGGCCGACCTCGTCGAGCTGATGCGCGAGGGCGTCCGCAACAACCGCATCGACACCGTCCGCCCCGCGCACACCCCCGAGGCGATGGGCCGCCCGCCGCGCGTGGACGACCACGGCGGCGAGGTCTACGTCTACCGCCGGGCCAACCGCCCCTGCCACATCTGCGGCAGCGAGATCCGCACCGCCGACCTCGCCGCCCGCAACCTGTTCTGGTGCCCCAACTGCCAGAAGCCGTAGACCGGTTGCCGTAGTGCCAGGCCGTGTCCGCAAAGTCCCTCCCCCAGAGGGGGCCCCAGCGCCGCGACGCCCGGCACGCTCCCCCACTGCCTCAAGGGCGTGGGAGGTGCCCCCACTCGCCGCACCGGGCGAAAGCCCAAGTACGCCCAGTACGAGGACTTCCGCCCGGCACTCCGCCAGCCTCCGGACGCGGCAGGGCCCGCCCTTCGCGCGGACGACGGGACTTCGCGGACACGACCTAGAACCCGTGCGGCAGCCAGGGCGCGGCCGTCGAGCCGAAGGCCAGGGACGCCTCCGCCAGCGCGCCCGCCCGCAGCTCCCGCACCCGGCCGGCTCCCGCGAGCGACCCGAGGGACACCCCGCCGAGATACGCGGACCCCAACTCCCGTACGGACAGGGCGAGATCGGCCGGCTCCTCGGTCCGCTTGCAGGACGCGCCCTTCGCGTCGCCGGTGAGCCGCCAACGCCCCTCGTTCCAGGGGCAGAAGACGTCCTCGACCTCGAACACGACGTCCACCGGCGTCTGGTAGGTACGCGCCTCCAGCGCGGCCCCCAGATCCACCAGCCGTACGTGCAACGAGTCCTGCTGCCGGAGGCCGCACCTGCGGAGGTCGGAGACGAGATGCTGCCAGGCGTCGTCGACGGGACGGCTGCGCAGCGTCAGCTTCGACGTCAGGTCGATGTCGAAGAGGAACCGCCACAGCGCCGCGTACGCCACCGGGTCCAGCGCCTCCAGATCACGCAGCAGGACCTCGCCCCTGGGGACGGAGTCGGCCCACTCGGGTTTGACGAAGTACCGCGCGTAGCCCACGACTTCGCCTTCGCGCTCGGCGACCACGCACCGCAGCGGTGACGTGCCCTGCCGCTCGCTCTCCGGGTCCAGCAGCGGCAGGTTCTCCCACCCGGGTCGCCGCGCGAGCATCCCGGGCCGCCCGGCCACCTGCCGCGCGTACACCGCCTCGCACTGGTCGCGTACGGCGGCGGGCTCGGCGTAGCGCAGGCGTACGTCGTC
>NZ_JAWOAI010000486.1:0-7374 GCF_033194735.1 Streptomyces sp. W16 | reverse complement strand
GCGCTGGGCTGGCAGGGCGCCCGGGTGGCGAGCGTGTACGCGGCATGCGCGTCCGGGGCGCAGGCCGTCAACGCCGCGCGGGCGCAGATCCTTTCGGGGATCGCGGACGTGGTACTCGTCGTGGGCGCCGACGCCGCGCCCAAGGGGTTCTTCCGGCCGGCCGGCGGGGACCGGCACGACGACCCGGACTGGCTGCGCTTCCGGGTCCTCGGGGCGACGAACCCGACGTACTTCGGGCTGTACGCGCGCCGGCGGATGGCCCTCTACGGAGACACCCCGGAGGACTTCGCCCAGGTGAAAGTGAAGAACGCCGCCCTGGGAGTGCTGAATCCGTACGCACGCTACCGCAAGCGGGTCTCCGCCGAGGAGGTCGCCGCATCGGCGGTGGTCGCCGATCCGCTGCGGCTGCTCGACATCTGCGCCACCTCGGACGGCGGGGCCGCCCTGGTGCTGTCGAGCATGGAGTTCGCGCGCCGGCACGGGGCGGCGGACCCGGTGCGGATCCGGGCGGTGTCCACGGTGACGCCGCGTTATCCCAACACGGTGCTGGATCTCCCGGACATCGCCACGGACTCCGCGGTGGCCGTGGCACCGCCGGACGAGACCTTCCGGGCGTCGATCGCGCGCGCGGCCTACGAGGAGGCGGGCATCGGCCCTGAGGACCTCTCCCTGGCCGAGGTGTACGACCTGTCCACCGCTCTGGAGTTGCAGTGGTACGAGGATCTGGGGCTGTGCGCCGAGGGCGGGGGCGCCAAGCTGCTCCGGGAGGGCGCGACGGCCCTGGGCGGGCGTATACCGGTGAACGCGAGCGGTGGGCTGGCCTCCTTCGGGGAGGCGGTGCCGGCGCAGGCGATCGCCCAGGTCTGCGAGTTGACCTGGCAGTTGAGAGGCGACGCGGGTGACCGGCAGGTCGTGGGGGCGCGGGTGGGGATCACCGCGAACCAGGGGCTGTTCGGGCACGGGTCGGCGGTGCTGGCGGTGCGGTGAGCGGCGGAGTGCCGCCCCACCGGTGCGATCGGCCCGCAAGGATGCGTGAACGTCTTATGAACTGGACCTGGGCGTACGCCGGTGGCGTCATCATGCTGCCGTGCGCTCCTGGACGGATACTCTCCGCTTCGCCTTCCAGCCGGTGGTCAATCTGACCACCGGTGGAATCGCGGGCCTGGAGGTACTCGTCCGCCCGGAGACCGGCGACATCCTGGCCGAGGCCCGCCGCGATCCCGAACTCGACGGCAAGCTGGCCGTGTTGGCGGTCCGCGCCGCCACCCGCAGGGAGACGCTGCTGCCGCTGCACATCAATGTGTTCGCCGGCACCCTCGCCGACCTCGGCGGGCTCACCGCACTGCACAGCGCGGTCCGCGAGGCGGGACGGCTGCCGTGGGAGGTGACGGTCGACATCGTCCCGCCGTTCACGCACGTGCCGCGACGGGCGCTCCTGGAGGCGGTGTCCGCGCTGCGCGGCCAGGGGTTCCGGATCAGTGCCGACGGCGTCGGCGACGGTGACGTACCCCTGCGGCTGCTCACGGATCTCGCGCCCGACCTGGTGAAGCTCGACGCCTCGCTGTTGGAGCGGCCGGCCGCGGTGCGCGCCATGCGGACCCTGTGCGAGCAGTTGGGCGCCCTGTTGTCCGTGGAGGGGGTGGAGACCGAGGCGCAGTGCGCGCAGGCGCGGGCGGCCGGGGCCCAGTTGGCGCAGGGCGAGCTGTTCGCGCCGCCGACGCGGATTCCGGCGGCGGACGTATACGTTCCGCCACGCGCCCCCGGTCTCGCGATGACGCCGCCGTCGGGCCCGTGGGTACGGGAGTTCGTGCGGCCGGCCGCACTGCTGCCCGACACCGCGTCCGCCGGCCAGGTGCGGGCGCTGCTGACCGGCTCGCCCGATGTCTCCGGAGTGGTGCTCGTGGACCGGGCCGGGGTGCCGGTCCGCTCGGTGCACCGGTCCCGCTTCTTGCTGTCGATGTCGGGGCGCTACGGCCACGCCCTGTACGCCGACCGGCCCGCGGCCAGGCTCGGTGACGTGCCGCGGACGGTCGGCGTGGACGCGACCGCCTGGGAGGTTCTGGACGTGGTCGCGGTCGGCGACCCGGACCGTACGTCGGACGATGTGGCGGTGGTCGACCGCTACGGGCGGTGCGTCGGTGTCGTGCGGCTCGCGGATCTGGTGCGGGCCTTGGCCGAGACGCGAGTGGAGGAGGCCGCGGGCCTCAATCCGCTGACCAGGCTGCCCGGTTCGGACGCGATCACCGGTGAGGTGGACCGGCGGATCGCGGACGGGCGGACTTTCGCCCTGAGCTGGCTGGATGTCGACCACTTCAAACAGGTCAACGACGGGGCCGGTTTCGCGGCGGGCGACGAGTTGATCCGCTCGGTCGGACGGGCGCTGCAGCTGACGGCGTCCGGGCACACACGCGTGGGGCACATCGGCGGGGACGACTTCCTGGTGCTCACCGATCCGGAGGGGCTGGAGCCGCTGGCCGCCGCCGTGCTGGAGGCGCCCTGGGCGGCCGGCGGCAGGGCCGTGACGCTGTCCCTGGCCACCGTGGTGTGCGTGCCGGGCAGTGTGGCCGACCACCGGCAGGCGGCGGCGTCGCTTGCGCCGCTGAAGAAGG
The DNA here is from genome assembly GCF_033194735.1 of Streptomyces sp. W16. Taxonomy (NCBI): domain Bacteria; kingdom Bacillati; phylum Actinomycetota; class Actinomycetes; order Kitasatosporales; family Streptomycetaceae; genus Streptomyces; species Streptomyces sp. W16. The sequence goes on along the minus strand of NZ_JAWOAI010000486.1, from coordinate 4,765 downwards.
CGGCGAAGGCGCTGGACGGCACGAGCTGGGTGCTGGGCCGGGCGGGGCTGGGCGAGTACGAGATCCTGCGCGGCGCCCCCACGGCGCCCGTACAGGCCTCCCGCACGGCGGCGGAGTCGCACGGGCACTGAGCGGATCCGGCGGCTCCCTGCGGGGCTCCAGGGGCCGTCAGGGCGGGTGTCACCGTTGGCGTCCGCGACCTTGACGCTCCTTCAGCACCGGTGAACACTTCCCGGTGTCGGTCGACATCGCCGTACATTCTCGGCGTACCAGGCACTGCGCCGCGCGGGCTGCGCCCGCGCTCAGGCCCACTCCCCCACGGGCGATCTCGGCTGCGACGGCACGCTCGTCACGGACGCCGGGCGGGGCTCGGGACCCTCCCTGCCTTCGGCTGAAGTCGCCAAGGGAACCGCACCCTGCACGGAGGACCGGGGCCGACCGTCCCGGGCCAGGGCCTAGGAGCCGCCATGAGCAACGGAGACATATTCGTCGGTGAGGTCATCGGCACCGCGATCCTGATCCTCTTCGGCGCCGGCGTGGTCGCCGCCGTCGTACTGAACTACTCCAAGGCACAGAACTCCGGTTGGATCGTCATCGCCTTCGGATGGGGCTTCGGCGTGATGGCCGGGGCGTACACGGCCGCGCCGCTGTCCGGCGGGCAGCTCAATCCGGCGGTGACGATCGGCATCGCCATCGACACCGGGAAGTGGGACAAGGTCCCGCTCTACATCGCCGGGCAGATGGTCGGCGCCATGCTCGGCGCGGTGCTGTGCTGGCTGGTCTATTACGCGCAGTTCCAGGCCAACGCCGAGGAGGAGATGGCGCAGCCCACCCTCGGGATCTTCTCCACCACGCCCACGATCCGCAATGTCGTGGCGAACCTGATGACGGAGATCATCGCGACCATCGCGCTGGTCCTCCCGATCCTGGCCTTCGGGCTCACCAAGGGACTGGGCGAGTCCGGTACGGCCGTGCTGGTCGTGTCGTTCCTGGTGGTCGGTATCGGTCTGTCGCTCGGCGGGCCCACCGGGTACGCCATCAACCCGGCCCGTGACCTGGGTCCCCGCATCGTCCACTCGCTGCTCCCGATCCCCAACAAGGGGACTTCGGACTGGGGTTACGCGTGGATCCCGGTGGTGGGGCCGCTGATCGGCGGGGCGCTCGCCGGAGTCATCTTCAACGCGGCCTTCTGAACACGGCCTTGCGACAACAGTCTTCGAGAAGTCTTCCGAAAGCAGCCCTCTGAAGGACCTGAAGGATCTGAAGGAAACGACAAAGGGGTCGTCATGACGGACAAGTTCGTCGCCGCAATCGACCAGGGCACCACCTCCAGCCGCTGCATCGTCTTCAACCAGGACGGCGCGATCGTCGCCGTCGACCAGCGTGAGCACCGCCAGATCTTCCCCAAGCCGGGCTGGGTGGAGCACGACGCCACCGAGATCTGGTCCAAGGTGCAGGCGGTGGTCGCCGGGGCGATCGCCAAGGCCGGACTGCGCGCCGACCAGCTCAGCGCGCTCGGCATCACCAACCAGCGTGAGACGACGGTCCTCTGGGACCGCGCCACCGGCAAACCCGTGCACAACGCCATCGTGTGGCAGGACACCCGCACCGCGGCCCTGTGCAAGCAACTGGGCGGCTCGGACGGGCCCGACCGGTTCCGCGAACAGACCGGCCTTCCGCTCGCCAGCTACTTCTCCGGGCCCAAGGCGGCCTGGCTGCTCGACAACGTGCCCGGTCTCAGGGACCGGGCCGAGCGCGGCGAGATCGCCTTCGGGACGATCGACTCCTGGTTGATCTGGAACCTCACCGGCGGCACCGACGGCGGCCGGCACGTCACCGATGTGACGAACGCCGGGCGCACCATGCTGATGAACCTGGAGACCCTCCAGTGGGACCCGTCCATCCTCTCCGCGATGAACGTGCCCGAGGCGATCCTCCCCGAGATCAAGTCCTCGGCCGAGGTCTACGGCACCGCGGTCGGCCAACTCGTGGGCGTGCCCGTGGCGTCGGCCCTGGGCGACCAGCAGGCGGCCGTGTTCGGGCAGGCCTGCTACGACGTGGGCACGGCCAAGAACACCTATGGCACGGGCAGCTTCCTGCTGCTCAACACCGGGAACCGGCCGGTGCCTTCGAAGAACGGGCTCCTCACGACGATGGGCTACAAGATCGGCAGTGAGGCGCCGGTCTACTGCCTGGAGGGGTCAATAGCCGTGACGGGCGCGCTCGTTCAGTGGTTCCGGGACCAACTCGGCATCATCCGCAGCGCCGACGAGATCGAGACCCTGGCCGCGAGCGTGGACGACAACGGCGGCGCGTACATCGTGCCCGCGTTCTCCGGCCTGTTCGCCCCCTACTGGCGCTCGGACGCGCGCGGTGTCGTCACCGGGCTGACCCGGTACGTCACGAAGGGGCACCTCGCGCGCGCGGTGCTGGAGGCGACGAGCTGGCAGACGCGGGAGGTCGTGGACGCCATGTTCCAGGACTCCGGGGTGCAGATCACCACCCTGAAGGTGGACGGCGGCATGACCAAGAACAACCTGCTGATGCAGCACCAGGCGGACGTGCTCGACGTACCGGTGATCCGGCCCAAGGTCTCCGAGACGACCTGCCTGGGCGCCGCCTACGCGGCCGGGCTCGCCACCGGAGTGTGGAGCGACCTGGACGAGCTGAAGTCGCACTGGCAGAAGGACGTCGAGTGGACGCCGTCCATGGAGTCCTCGGTGCGGGACCGCGAGTACCACAACTGGCGCAAGGCCGTGGAGAAGAGCTTCGGCTGGCTGGAGGAGGGCGACAACTAGGCACACGCGCGTGCCCGGCCGAAGAGGCACACGCGCGTGCGTCGTTCCACGGGCCGCGGTCCGTACCCCGGTCGGCGAGGGTACGGGCCGCGCCCGCCTGCCGGTTGGTGACGCCCTGTCAGCTGGTGACGCTCTGGCGGCGCTTCGCACCGTAGGCCATCGCGTGCTGGACGACCTCGATGAGGACCTCCTTGACCGACGACCGGTCGCGCGCGTCGCACAGCATGAGCGGTACGTCCTGGTCGAGGTCCAGGGCCTGCCGTACGGCCTCGGCCGGGTAACGGGAGGCGCCCTCGAAGCAGTTGACGCCGACGACGAAGGGTATGGAGCGCCGCTCGAAGTAGTCGAGGGCGGCGAAGCAGTCCTCCAGGCGGCGGGTGTCGGCGAGTACGACGGCGCCGAGCGAGCCCTCGGAGAGCTCGTCCCACATGAACCAGAACCGCTCCTGACCCGGCGTACCGAACAGGTAGAGCACCAGGTCCTCGCGCAGGGTGATACGGCCGAAGTCCATGGCCACAGTAGTGGTGTGCTTGCCCTCCACACCGCTGGTGTCGTCGACCGGACGTCCTGCCTCGGTGAGCAGTTCCTCCGTGCGCAGCGGCCTGATCTCGCTGACCGCGCCGACGAGGGTGGTCTTGCCCACGCCGAAGCCGCCGGCCACCAGGATCTTGAGCGTGACGGGCTCGACCGGAGGCTTGCCGCGCTCAGAACGCCCGAAGATCATCGGTCTCTTCTCCTGCTTGAAGGGGGTCGGTTCAGGGAGCCCGCCTCACTGGGCGGCGAGATCTCCACCTGGAACTACCGGCCAGTCACGTCTTTACTCAGGTTCCGCGCCGCTCACAGTGCCCGGAGGCCGCTGATCACGTCGCGCAGAATACTCTCGTCCACCAGCTCGGCAGGGGGTACGGGACGCGAGACGTGGACCAGTTCCTCGTCCACGAGGTCTCCGATCAGGACGCGTATCACGCCGATGGGCAGGTCGAGTTCGGCGGCGAGTTCGGCGACCGACTGCGGGGCGTCACGGCACAGACCGACGATGTCCACGTGTTCCGGGGACAGCGCCTGGTCCGCTTCGGAGTCCTCCGCACGGGACTCCGCGATCACCACCGCGATCAGGTCGAGGCGGTGCTGTGCCGCACTGGTGGTACGGCCGCGCGTCATTGCGTACGGACGGACGACCGGTCCGGCCTCGTCGTCGAACCAGTGGCCTCTTCCCTGACCGTCTCTGCTCATGTCACTTCACTACCCGCCGGAGGACAGATCGGTGCGCGGAGCGGCACCGAGATGCACACCGACCCGCTTCACGAGCAGTGTCATCTCGTAGGCGACCTGTCCGACGTCCGAGTCCGCGTCGGCGAGGACGGCGAGGCAGCTGCCGTCACCGGCGGCCGTCACGAACAGGAAGGCCTCGTCGAGCTCGACGACGGTCTGCCGTACGCTGCCCGCCTCGAAGTGACGGCCGACGCCCTTGGCGAGGCTGTGGAAGCCGGAGGCCACGGCGGCCAGGTGTTCGCTGTCCTCGCGGGTCAGATCCTGGGACACGCCGGTGGGCAGGCCGTCACCGGAGAGCACGATCGCCTTGCGGATGCTGGCGACGCGCTCGACGAGGTCGTCGAGGAGCCAGTTCAGCCCGCGCTGGTCGGTCGTGTCGTGGCCGGTCGCCTTTGGTGCGGTCATCGACCGTCCCCCTTATTTCCTTGTGCTGTGCCGCCTTGGACGTCGTCGCCCTCGGCGTTCTCCTCACGGCCGCGCTGCCAGCCGCGCTGGAGTGAGGCCATGCGGCTGCGTACCTCGTCGGCGTCGCGCTCCTCGACCTCCGCCGGGCTCGCGGTGTGCCGTTCGGGGTCCTTCTTCAGCTGCGGGGCCAGGTTGGCCTGGCGCACGCGCCTGGGCAACGCCCCCGTGCCGGGCCCCGTCCCGCCCGGTGAGGTGTCGGGGTCCGGAACGCTGGACGCGATCTCGGCACG
>NZ_JAWOAI010000485.1:0-7388 GCF_033194735.1 Streptomyces sp. W16 | reverse complement strand
CCGGCCGCCTACGAGCACTGCGGCACGGCCGGCGGCGCCCCCGACCAGCTGCTCGTACCGTGGCACGGCTGGCCCGGGAAGCCCGTCGACTGGCAGATCGCCTTCGCTAGCGCGCTCACCCGGACCATGTCCGTCGCCATGGACCTCGCCGGCGGTCGCCGCGACTCGATGTACGGCGGCCCGACCCGGCTGCGCCCCTGGGAGCGCGCCCTGAGCTGGTTCGTCTCCAACTACCCGCTCCTCGGCGGCATCGCGGCCGGCATCACCCTCGTCGCCGACGCCGAACTCGCCCGCGCCCACGGCATCTCCGTCGCCGCCGTCGACACCGAGGCGGCCGAGATCTACATCAACCCGCTGCGCCAGTTCGACGACGAGGAATGGCGGTTCGTCCTCGCCCACGAGATGCTGCACGCCGCCCTGCGCCACGGCGACCGCTGCGGCACCCGCGACCCGTTCCTCTTCAACATCGCCGCCGACTACGTCATCAACGGCTGGCTGCGCGAGATGGACATCGGCACGATGCCCGAAGGCCTGCTGTACGACCCGGAGTTGAAGGACCTCTCCGCCGAGGAGGTCTACGACCGGATCACCGCCGACCTGCGCCGCACGCGCCGCCTGGCCACCCTGCGCGGCAAGGGCGTCGGCGACATCCTCGGCGGCCCGCTCGGCAGCGCCCGCGACTACGTGGACCTCGACGAGTTCTACCGGCGCGGCCTCGCCCGCGGCCTGGACCTGCACCAGCAGCACGAACGCGGCTTCCTGCCCGGCGGGTTGGTCGAGGAGATCCGCGCCCTCAGCCATCCACCCCTGCCCTGGGACGCCCAACTCGCCCGCTGGTTCGACGAGTTCGTGCCCCGCCCGGAGCCCGTACGGTCCTACGCCCGCCCCTCGCGCCGCCAGTCCTCCACCCCCGACATCCCGCGCGCGGGCCACTACTTCCCGCCCGAGGAGGTCGCCCGCTGCACCTTCGGCGTCGTCCTCGACACCTCCGGCTCCATGGACCGCACCCTCCTCGGCAAGGCGCTGGGCGCGATCGCCTCGTACGCCGAGGCCCGTGATGTACCGGCCGCCCGGGTCGTGTTCTGCGACGCGGCCCCGCACGACGCGGGCTATGTACCGGTCACCGACATCGCGGGCCGGGTGCGCGTCCACGGCCGCGGCGGCACCGTCCTGCAGCCCGGGATCGACCTGTTGCACCGTGCGGACGACTTCCCGCCGGGTGCGCCCGTCCTCGTCATCACCGACGGCTGGTGCGACGTGCTGCGGGTGCGGCGCGAGCACGCCTATCTGATTCCACAAGGCGCTCGCCTGCCGTTCACCCCGCGTGGGCCGGTCTTCCGGGTGCGCTGAAGCGGAATGTGATCGGATGGGCCTTCGAACGACATCCGCATCGAAAGGACTCACCGTGGCTACCACGCGCACCGCCCACACCAATTGGGAAGGCAACCTGCTGGAGGGCAGCGGCGTCGTCACCTTCGACTCCTCCGGCATCGGCGAGCAGCCGGTGACGTGGGCGTCGCGGGCCCAGGACGCCAACGGAAAGACCAGCCCCGAGGAGCTGATCGCCGCCGCCCACTCCAGCTGCTTCTCGATGGCGCTGTCGCACGGCCTGGCCGGCGCGGGCACCCCGCCCACCCGCCTGGAGACCAAGGCCGACGTGACCTTCCAGCCCGGCGAGGGCATCACCGGCATCCACCTCACCGTCCGCGGCGAGGTCCCCGGCCTGGACGAGGACGGCTTCAAGGCCGCCGCCGAGGACGCCAAGAAGAACTGCCCGGTCAGCCAGGCGCTCGCGGGTACGACGATCACGCTGACGGTCGAATCCGCCTGACCCCCGCTTTCTCTCCCCTCTCGATGCCGCGCCCGGAAAAACGGGTGCGGCATTGACATTCCGGCACTCAAGTTCTCAGCTGGAGATCGGGCAGCGCCTGGCGGAAGGGGACGGCGATGGGACGTGCGGTCGGTATTGATCTGGGGACCACGAACTCGGTGGTCGCGGTACTGGAGGGCGGGGAGGCGACGGTCGTCGCCAACGCCGAGGGAGCGAGGACCACACCCTCGGTCGTGGCCTTCGCCAAGAACGGCGAGGTGCTGGTCGGCGAGGTCGCCAAACGGCAGGCGGTGACGAACATCGACCGCACCGCGCGCTCGGTGAAACGGCACATGGGCAACACCGCGTGGCGGTTTCCGGACACGGGCGCCATCGACGGAACGCGGTACCGGGCCCAGGAGTTGTCCGCGCGCGTACTGCAGAAACTGAAGCGCGACGCGGAGGCCTACCTCGGCGAGGACGTCACCGACGCCGTGATCACCGTCCCCGCCTACTTCGACGACTCCCAGCGCCAGGCCACCAAGGAGGCCGGCGAGATCGCGGGCCTGAAGGTCCTGCGGATCATCAACGAACCGACCGCCGCCGCCCTCGCCTACGGCCTCGACCGCGGCGAGGAGCAGACCGTCCTCGTCTTCGACCTCGGCGGCGGCACCTTCGACGTCTCCCTCCTGGAGATCGGCGACGGCGTCATCGAGGTCAAGGCCACCAACGGCGACACCCATCTCGGCGGCGACGACTGGGACCAGCGGGTCATGGAGTACCTGGTCAAGAAGTTCCAGGGCCAGTACGGCATCGACCTCGGCAAGGACAAGATGGCGCTCCAACGCCTGCGCGAGGGCGCCGAGAAGGCGAAGATCGAACTGTCCTCGTCCTCCGAGACGACGATCAACCTGCCCTACATCACCGCCTCCGCCGACGGCCCGCTGCACCTCGACGAGAAACTGACCCGCGCCTCGTTCCAGGAACTCACCGCCGATCTCCTCGACCGCTGCAAGACCCCCTTCCACCAGGCGGTCAAGGACGCCGGCATCAAGCTCGCCGCCGTCGACCACGTCATCCTCGTCGGCGGCTCGACCCGGATGCCCGCCGTCACCGACCTCGTCAAGGAACTCACCGGCAAGGACCCGCACAAGGGCGTCAACCCCGACGAGGTAGTGGCGGTCGGCGCCGCCCTCCAGGCCGGCGTCATCCGCGGCGACGTGAAGGACGTCCTACTCCTCGACGTCACCCCGCTGTCCCTGGGCATCGAGACCAAGGGCGGCATCATGACCAAGCTCATCGAACGCAACACGACCATCCCGACCCGGCGTTCGGAGATCTTCACCACCGCCACCGACAACCAGCCCTCGGTCGGCATCCAGGTCTACCAGGGCGAACGTGAAATCGCCGCGTACAACAAGAAGTTGGGCGTCTTCGACCTCACCGGCCTGCCACCCGCCCCGCGCGGCGTCCCGCAGATCGAGGTCGCCTTCGACATCGACGCCAACGGAATCATGCACGTCTCCGCCAAGGACCTGGCGACCGGCCGCGAACAGAAGATGACCGTCACCGGCGGCTCCGCGCTCCCCAAGGACGACATCGACCGCATGATGCGCGAGGCCGAACAGTACGCGGACGAGGACCGCAGGCGCCGCGAGGCCGCCGAGACCCGCAACCAGGCCGAACAACTCGTCTACCAGACCGAGAAGTTCGTCCGCGAGAACGAGGAACGCATCCCGGCCGACACCCGGTCCGAGGTCGCGGCGGCAGCCACCGGGGTGAAGACCCTCCTGGAAGGAGAGTCCGACACCGCCGAGTTGCGCACCGCCGTCGAGAACCTCGCCACCGTCAGCCAGCGCATGGGCCAGGCGATGTACGCCCAGGCCGCCCAACAGTCACCCACGGAGCAGACCGAGAGCCCCGAGGAACACACCTCGCCCCAGGAGGAGGAAGGCGTGGTCGACGCGGAGATCGTCGACGACGAACGCGAGCCGAAGGGCGGCGCGGCGTAGACGCTCCGCTGGAAGAGCAGCCTGGGCCGTCGGTCGCCTGCGGCATCGTCGTGGCCGGTCGCGCAGTTCCCCGCGCCCCTTTGGGGCGCTGCTCAGGCCTCAGGTACAGGCCTTGCCGGTTGCTGAAGTCGAAGACCTGCACGTAGTGCGCGGCGAGTTCCTGGGGCGGGGCAGCAGAGCGCACCCGTTCACGCCGGCCGTACGGGGCACGACCTGCGGGCGTACGGGGCGGGCGCCGAGGTCAGACCTTCAGCGCGACCCCGCCGTAGACCGGGACGATGCCCTCCGCCTGGGCGGCCACGTCCTCCGGCTCCGGACGCCAGCCGTAGACGGCGATCACGCCCGGGCCGATCAGCTGCAGGCCGTCGAAGAAGCGCGAGAACTCGGCCAGCGAGCGCGGGTGGAACGGGGTGCCGCTGCGCCGGAAGTGCTCGGCGGCCTGCGCGATCGCCTCAGGGCTGAGATCCGGGGTGACCTGCGACAACACCAGGTAACTGCCCGGGGCGAGGACGTCGACGTACCGCTTGATCAGGCCGTACACGTCGTCGCCGTCGGCCGCGTCGTCCAGATAGTGGGTGAGCGCGACCAGCGACAGCGCGACCGGCCGGGTGAAGTCGAGGGTCTCGCCGGCCAGCCGCAGGATCGTGTCCGGGTCACGGACGTCGGCGTGCACGTACTCGGTGCTGCCCTCGGGCGCGCCGTGCAGCAGCGCCTCCGCGTGCCGCAGCACGATCGGGTCGTTGTCCGCGTACACGACCTTCGCGTCCGGGGCGACACTCTGCGCCACCTGGTGGAGGTTCGGCTCGGTCGGGATACCGGTGCCGATGTCCAGGAACTGGCGAATCCCGGCCATGGCGGCGGTCCGCGTCGCCCGGTGCATGAACCGGCGGTTGGCACGCGCCCCACGCAGCACGGTGCCGTCCGCGGCGAGGATCCGGCGCGCCAGCTCCTCGTCCACCGGATAGTTGTCCTTGCCACCGAGCCACCAGTCGTACACCCGCGCCGGATGCGGCCGACTGGTGTCAATACGGGTGGGCGCGGCTTCGGATCCGGTCATGCGGTGTCGTCTCCTCGGGAGTTCGGGCCTGTGTACCGGGCCGTGCTCAGAAGGTCTCGCGGTAGTCCCGCAGGATCTTCTTGGTGCGCTGTGCGGACGCGGCGTGCGCCGTCATGTGGTCCAGGACCTCCAGATGCGCGGAGACCTCGGTACGGGAGTCCAGATACAGGGCGCCGGTCAGATACTCGGTGAACACCATGTCGGGCAGCTCCGGTTCGTCGAAACGGAACAGCGAGAACGGGGCGTACGTCCCCGGGTGCGGGCCGTTCTCGAACTCCGCGACCTGGAGCGTGACCCGGTCGCGCTCGCCGAACTCCAGGAGTTTGTCCAGCTGTTCGCGCATCACCTCACCGCGCATGCTCACCGGACGCCGCAACACCGTCTCGTCCATGATCACCCACAGGTGCGGCGGATTGTCCCGCTCCAACAACCCCTGGCGCGCCATCCGCAGGGACACATGCCGCTCGATGGTCTCCGGACCGGTCTGCCCGATCGTCCCGGCCTCCATCACGGCACGCGCGTACTCCTCGGTCTGCAACAGACCGGGCACGAAGTGCGGTTCGTACGAACGGATCAGCCCGGCCGCGCCCTCCAGGCTCACATACAGGCTGAACCACTCCGGCAGCACATCGTGGAACCGCTGCCACCAACCCGGCTGGTTCGCCTCCTCGGTGAGCGCGACGAACGCGTCCGCCTCCTCGTCGGGCACCCCGTACGTGCTCAACAGCACCTGCACATACGGCACTTTCAGCGCGACCTCGGCCATCTCCATCCGCCGTACGGTCGCCGGAGCCACCCGCAGGACCTGCGCGGCCTCCTCGCGTTTGATACCGGCCGCCTCGCGCAACTCCTGGAGCCTTCTGCCCAGCACTACCTGGCCCACGGTGGGCGCGGGCCGCCGCTCACTCACGCCACGCCTCCCCATACGCGCCGAAGTCTGGGGGCAGTGTGCCATGTTCCGGCCGTTGCCTCAGCGGTTCGGAGGTGATCATCCGTCAGTCCCCCAGCGTGCGCAGGTACTTGGCCGTCGCCGGGTCGGCCGGGAGGAACGTCTCGATCGCCAGCTCCGAGACCGTCACATCCATCGGAGTGTTGAACGTGGAGATCGAGGAGACGAACGACAGCACCCGCCCCTCGTGCTCGATCCGCATCGGCAGCGCGAAGTACGGTACGGAAGAGCCCGGTTCGGCCTCGTCGCCGGCCGCCTCCGGCACCGGATACGCGGCGACCTCCTCGTACAGCGCCCGCAGCGGCTCGGACCGGTGCAGGGCGATCTGCCGCTCCATCTGCGCGAGGAGATGCCCGCGCCACTCACCCAGATTGCGGATGCGCGGCGCCATGCCCTCGGGGTGCAGCGTCAACCGCATGGCGTTCAGCGGCGGTTGGAGCAGGGACTCCGGTACGCCGTCCAGCAGCATGGTGATGCCCCGGTTCGCCGCGACCACGGTGTACACGGCGTCGACCACCAGCGCCGGATACGGCTCGTAGCCCTGGATCAGCCGCTCCAGACCCTCGCGCAACGCGCCCAACGCCGGGTCGTCCAACGGGGTCTCCGGATAGCGCGGGGCGTAACCGGCCGCCAGCAGCAGGGAGTTGCGCTCCCGCACCGGCACCTCCAGGTGCTCGGCCAGCCGCAGCACCATCTCCTCGCTCGGCCGGGACCGCCCCGTCTCGACGAAGCTGATGTGCCGCGCCGAGGAGTCGGCCCGCGACGCCAGCTCCAGCTGACTGACCCGCCGCCGCTCCCGCCAGGCACGCAGCAACGGGCCGACACCCCTGCCGGCGGAGACGGCGGCAGGGGTACCCGCGGGGACGCCGGCCGGAGGGGCGGTGGAGACGTCGGTACCGGTCGCGACGATGGTCATACGCACGACCGTAGTCGAAGCGGCCCGCCCGTGAACGGACCCAGGAACCCGTCCGGGGGAGCCGCGTACCGGACTCACCCGGGGGCACTCTTCTGACCAGGGCCGCAGCCGACCTCCTGTGGCAGGCTGAAGTTGCCGAAGGCGAACCCGACCCCGAGGAAGGACCGAGGCCATGCCCGTCGCACCGCTGTCGCAGAAGGAGATCGAGGACCGACTCGCGGAACTCCCGGGCTGGTCCGCCGACGCCGGTCACCTCACCCGCTCCTACCGGCTCGGCACCCACTTCGCGGCCACCGCGATGGTCGTCCACATCGCCCAGGTCCAGGAGGAACTCGACCACCACTCCGACCTCACCCTCGGCTACAACACCGTCTCCCTCACCATGAACACCCACAGCGTCGGCGGCGCGATCACCGAACTGGACTTCCAACTCGCCCACAGAGTCGAGGACTTGGCACCGGGCCACGGCGCGGCCTGACCCCACGGGACGGGGAGGGGCAACAGCGTGCTCGACTACGACAAGGAAGCCGACGCCTACGACGCGACGCGCGGCGGCGAGCCCCGTGCCGCCGCCGCTGCCGAAGCCGTACTCGGCCTCGTCCCGCAGGACGCCCGCGCCCTGCTCGACGTGGCCTGCGGCACCG
>NZ_JAWOAI010000484.1:0-7459 GCF_033194735.1 Streptomyces sp. W16 | reverse complement strand
CCCGGGCCCACCGGGGTGGGCCGGCCGGCGGGCCCGGGCGCGGGCAGGCGCATGTACTCCATGCCGTCAGCTCATCCGCCGGCCCCGACCAGACCGGCAGCCATCAGCCCCGACCACCGGTCACGATCCGGCAACACAGCCGTCCACCCGCCATGGTCGGGCTCATGGTCGGGCCGACCACACCGTCTTCACCCCCGGGACGCAGCCGTTGCGCATCCCACTGCGCAGCCTTGGGGCGGGCGTTGCGTACTCGGGCTGCGCAACCGGCCGAGGACCGTGCGCAGTCGCCATGGGCGGTGCAGCTGCGCAACCGCCGCGAGAACTCCCGGTCTTCTCCTGCGCGGGGTGCAGGCGGCGCACTGCGCACGTGCCTCACAAGGTCCGCGCGACATCATTCTGCGCATCGACGCGGGGCCGTTGCATGCGGGACGCATGGTCGCCGATCTCCCGGCTCGGGCCCGGGAACCGTGAGCGGACGCGATGTCCCTTCCCCGGTGAGCCCGTGGCCGGCCCGCTGGTCGGGCCGACCACGAGCCCGACCATGGGCTTCGTGTCTCCATCGTGACCGTGGTCGGGGGTTCATGGTCGGTGGTCAGGTCGGGGTCGGCGGGTTTCCTCAAGGTCAGCACGTACACGTTCCGACCTGGGAGTCTGACCATGTCCCCTGCCAAGCAGGCCGCAGAGAGCGAGGCTGCTGCTCCGATGGCGGCCGGCGCCCGGCTGGAAGCGATGCGGCGCCGCGTGCGTCTCTCGCGCCTGGCGGTGTGGACCGTCATCGCGGCCGGCCCGATCGCCCTGGCCGTCGCCGTCGCCTCCACCCCGACCACGGTCGAGGCCGCCACCCCGGCCAAGTCCACCTCCGTGCACACCGCAACGGGCGCCGCCGACCCGGGCGGCTATGCACAGTTGTTCATCAGCACATGGCTGCGCAGCAGCACCGACAACACGACGAGTGCGCAGGCCCGGCTTGCGCAGGCGCTCGCGCCGGACGTCGAACTGCCCGACCCGGCCGCAGATGCGCAGCGCGCGCCGCAGTCCGTGACGGCGGTGCGCAGTGCGCAGCACGGCGGTGGTGCGTGGTCGGTGACGGTGGCTGCGCAGTACGCCGACGGCACGGTGCGCTACTACACCGTCCCCGTGGTGTCGGACAGCACCGGTGGCTCGTTCACGGTGACCGGTGCGCCGGCCGTGGTGGCCGGCCCGGCCCGGGCCGAGGCAGCGAAGCCGTCGTACGGCGTGAGCGTCTCCGAGGGTGCTCTTTCGTCCGCGCTCGGGGAGTTCTTCGCCGCCTACCTGACCGGTTCCGGAGAGATCGACCGCTACCTCGCACCCGGCGTGACGCTGTCGGCCGTCTCCCCCGCCCCGTACACGGCGCTCACCCTCCAGCAGATCTCCGCCGTCGAACAGGCCGCCGCCGGGCAGGTGCCGGCCGACGGCACAACGGTGCATGTCCTCGCCCAGGTCGAGGCCCGGGACACCGGCGGCCGCTGGCCGCTGGCCTACGAACTGACCCTCAGGACCCGCTCCGGCCGGTGGGAAGTCGCCGCACTGGAATCCGGAGAGTCCGGGGAGCCCGGGACCGCACAGGTGGGCGGTGTCCGGTGAACACGGTGCACAGCGTGCTGCTCGCCGGGCAGCTGGACAACCTCGGCAACCACTGGATCGGCATGTTCAAGAACTGGGCGACCACAGGCCTGACGGCCGGTCTCCTCGTCCTCGTCGTCGTCACCATGATCCAAAAGTTCTCGCTCAAGGCAGGGATCGGCGCCCTGCTCCTGATGGTGATCGCGCTGGGACTCTACGACTCGCGCAACAGTCTCGCGAACATGTTCGAGGACGAGGTGAAGAACCCGTCCAAGAGCGCACCCGCCGTCCCGGGCGTTGTCCACTCCGAACTCCCCGCCTCCCACGTGCACTCGCCCGGCGCCGGAGGCCGGCTGTGACCGCGGCCGCCGCCGGTCGGGTGGGCCGCTTCTACACGACCGCCCGCCGCCACCCCTGGGTGCTGGGCAAGGTCGCCGACTGGAGAATCCCCCTCGGCCCCTACACACCCGCGCAGATCGCCGTCGCCGTCACCGGCGGCTTCCTCCTCGCCAAGACCATTGCGTGGTGGTCGTGGATGGGGCCCGTCCCGATCGTGGCCTGGCTGCTCACGATCTGGACCGTGCGCCGCCCGAAAATCCGGGGGCGTGCCCCCATGCAAGCCGCCCTGGGCTGGCTGCTGCTCGGCTCGCAGCCGCGCGGAGGACGGATCGGCGGACACCCCGCCCGCGACCGCGCTCCCCACCCGCTCCTCGGCGGCTTCACCATCGAAGACACGCCCGCGCCCGCCACGGCGGGCACACCGGAACCGGAGCGCAGGTCGGGGCGCTGGTCAGGACGCTCCGCCGATCGGACGCCTCGCCGTGGTCCAAACACGCCGCGCCCGCCGGCACGCCGTCGCACGGCGTCAGTTGTTCCTGAAGCGGCGGTCCGCCCGGTGTCCGGTGTGCAGCAACTGCTCGCCCTCACCACGCAGGACAGGGACGCGCGATGAGGGTACCGATCCGTCACATCGCCGGACACCTGGTGTGGTCAACCCAGGGCAGCGTGTGGGCGATCTACCGCCTCCACCCCGGCCCGGACGCCCGCGGCCGCAGTGAGGAGACCGTGCAGGGCACCTATGTGCCCGCCGCGGTCCGTGACGAGCAGCTCGCCAGGATCACTCATCTGATCCGCTCCCTGTCCGGGGCTCCACGCCTGTTCGGGCTGTGCGCGCAGGTCGACCCGGGCGAGATCGCCCTGCGCATGATCGAGGGCATCGAGCCGGCCGACACGGCACCGAGCGGCGGTCCGCATCCGTGGGTGGAGAACGTCGAAGCCACCCTCGATCTGCTGGACGGTCAGGAGATGCACCGCCGCACCCTGTGGCTGGCAGTACCGCTACAGACCGAGAGCACCGGCCTGCGGATGTCGGCGTCGCTCGGCGCGATGTGGGCGGAACTGTCCCCGGCACTGGGCATGCGGCCGGCCCCGGTGGCACGGCGCGAGGTGACCGCATACCGCGAGCAGGCCTCCCGGGTCCAGGCCGCGCTCACCGGCGGCATCGCCTTCCGCCCCGCCCGCCCGGCCGAGATCGTGTGGATGATCCAGCACGCCCTCCACCGCGGCCTTGCGGAACCCCTGCTGGCCGAGGCCGAAGCCAGCGAACTGTACGGAGGGCAGGTCCGCGAGGGAGTGCTGCGCTCCCCCAGCTACGCCGACCTCGGCCAGGTACGCCTCCAGGAAGGCGGCATCGACCCCGAACTCGACGACCTCGACGACCTCACGAGTGCCGGGCAGATAGCGCGGTCGGGCCGCAAGGCCTGGTGGCGGCTGAAGGCGGCCTCCCCGCTGCGGCGGCGCTGGCTGCAGGTCGAGACGGACACCGGGGTGGGATATCAGGCGCAGTTGGCGCTGGCCGAGTGCCCGCCCGCCGTCGCGCAGGACGCCGCCGACCTCTTCGCCCAGCTGGAAAGCCTCGACTTTCCCGTCGACTACACCATCGACCTCACCCTGGTGCCCGCCGAGAAGGCGCGGGACCAAGTACGGCGCAAGAAGAACGAGCTGATCGACCAGGCCGACCAGTACGACGCCCGCCCCACCGGCATGCCCGCCTCCCTCTCCGAGGCCGCCCGGGATCTCGGCGAGCTGGACGCCCGCCTCTCCCGCACCTCGGTCGAGGTCGAGGTGCAGTCCGTGACCGTGCTGACCGTATGGGGGCCGACCGCAGCCGTCTGCGACGCCCGCGCCCGCGCCCTGGCCGCACTCCTCGGCGGCGCCGACTACCGGGCCGTCCGCCCCGCCGGCCTCCAGGAAGCCCTCTTCACCCTCGGCCTGCCCGGCACCGCACGGCCAGGCATACTACGCGAATTCACCCAGCACCAGATCTCCGAGGACTGGGCACTGGGCGGAGCCTTCACCGCTTCCGAGGTCGGCGACCCGGCCGGCATGTTCCTCGGCATCGACCTCGACTCGGGCACCACCCGCCCCGTCATGATCAACGTGGCGGACGCGCCCAAAGTCGACGCGTCCGCGTCGATGGGCATCGTCGGCGACCTCGGCGCCGGCAAGAGCGTCCTGCAGAAACTGATCACGGAAGCAGTCTGGGCGCGCGGCGGGTGCGCGATCTGCATCGACCGCACCCCCGTGCGTGAATGGGCTGCTTTCGCCCGCACCGCCGCGAAGGGACGCGTCCAGATCGTCGACGCCGCCCGCGCCGAGGTCTCCATCGACCCGCTGCGCATGTTCAACGGACCCGAGGGCCGCCACTACGCCCTCTCCTACCTCACCCTGCAACTCGGCATCGGCCCGATGAGCACCAACGGCGAGGTCCTCCACCACGCCGTCGAGCAAGCCGCCGCCGGCCAGCAGCCCTCCATGCACCGCGTCCTCCAGGTCCTCGATGCGATGGCCACGAACGAGGTGGGCAAGCGGCAGGACGCAGCCGCCATCCTCGCCGGCCTGATCCGGGTGGTGGCCACCAACTCCCTCGCGGCGATGGTCTTCGACCCGACGCTGCCGCCGGTACGGCTGGACGCCTCCAGCACCTCCGACATGATCGTGATCACCACCACCGGCCTGAAGCTGCCACCGAAAGCAGCGTTCGACAAGCCGGAGGTTCTCCTCCAGCAGCCGCTGGAAGCACTCATCGGACGCGCGGTGCTCTACCTGATCGCCGCAATCGCCCGCCAGACCGCCTTCGAAGACCCCCAGCGGTTCACCGCCGTGGTCCTGGACGAGCTGTACTGGCTCACCTCGTCGGCCGAGGGCACCGCCCTGGTCCACGAGATCCTCCACGACGGCCGCAAACACGGCGCCGGCCTCCTCGGCGCATCCCACGACGCCGAGGAACTCGGCCCCGACCGCGGCCTGATGGCCTACCGGGCACTGGCCCGCACCACCGACCGCGAACGCGCCCGCCGCGGCCTGGAGTTCATCGGCCTCGACCCGGGCGACCCGGAACTGCTGCGGATGGTGACCACCGGCCTGTCCCCCGTCGGCCGCAAGGGCCGGGAGGGCGAGTTCCTGCTGGCCTGCCCGCGGCAGAACACCGGCCGGGTGAAAGCCGTCATCCCCCGCATCCCGCGCATCGAGTCGTCCATCACCACCACACCGGGACACCACTCCGCCAACGCCTCACACCACACGGGTTCAGCGGCAAAGCCGCCCGCCGGTGAGGCCGTCGCCCGCCCGAAGGAGCACGTTCAATGATCACTTCCTCGTGGGACCGCTCCCGACGCATCCGCGCGGCCGCGGCCGTCCTCACCGTGATCACTGTGACCACCGGCGTACTCGCCCTGGTCTGCGGGGTGAGCGTGCCGGACGCGTGGTGGCCGCACACCGGACAGGCCTTCGCAGCCAGTTCACCCCGCGCGCACGATGATCCGTGCAACCTGATCGCGGGACCGGCCAAGGCGTACTGCGAGCACAGCACCACACACGCCACCCCGGCCCAGCACCACAGCCGGGCCACGGCAGCGTGGCGACTGCTACCGGCCGGCGCGGGCCCGACCGGTCCCGTCGTCTCGTGGCGCCACACCGCCCGCCAGAGGCAGCGCTGACATGCGGCGCCCAGACCGCGCCACCCTGCGCTCAGCCGGATTCGCCCTCCTGCTCACCAGCGTCTTCGCCCTGGCCAACACCCAGGTCGTGTACGCAGCGAGCAGCAGCAGCGAGACCGGTGACCTCCTCTCCCCGCTGAACATCGCCTCCTCCGAAGGTGTGCCGATCAACGGCTACGACCTGGGTTCCGAGGGCGGCTCCATCGTGGACTTCAAGGCGCAGGCCCTCTCGTTCGCGCTGTCCGCCCTGTTCACCGTGATCCGGCTGCTGGTCGGGCTGGCCGGGTGGGCGATCGAACTCGCCTTCCGGTTCCCGCTGCTGAAGGTCCTGATCCGTCCCGCGCAGGAGGTCGCCGACACCTACAACCACCTGGTCGTCCACACCCTGGGGCTGAAAGGCCTCCTGCTGGCCTGGGGTTTCGTCTTCGCCGGCTTCATGATTGTCCGCGGCCGCGTCGGGCGCGGACTGGGCGAGATTTTCCTGACCCTGCTGATCGCGGCGTTCGCCGCTTCCACGTTCGTGCGCCCCGACTACCTCCTCACCCAGGACGGCCCGCTCGGCCAGGCACAGCAGGTGGCTTCCGAGGTCGCCCAGCAGAGCGTCAACTCCTACGACTGGGGCGGGAAGATCGCCTCCGCCGACCCGTGTGCGGGGATGGCCGGCAACGCCGAACTCAAGTGCCTGCAGCATGCCGACGAGGCGCCGGTCTCTGCGGCGGACATCGCCCGTCCGCTCCAGGACTCGATCACCAACGCGCTGATCGTCAAGCCGTACATGCTCCTGGAGTACGGCCGGATCCTCGATCCCGCGAGGGCGTCCGACCGCAAGGCCTACGCGATCCATCTGATGTGGGTCAGCGGCGGCTACGACTCCAGCACGGAGGAAGCCGCCAGCTCAAACGACTGCGATCGGCTCGCACCAGCTGCCAGGCCCTATTGCGAGCAGCGCCGACAAGAGAAGGCGAAGGATCCCTGCCGCCTGATCGTCGGCGAGGCCAAGAAGATCTGCGAGGGCGACTATGACGGCAAACTGACCACTGGCGAGCTGCCCCCGATCACTTCTGGCGGGGATCTACTGAACGTCACTGCCCCGGTTATCAGCGAGGACGATCAGGAGTTCGCCGCGTTCCTCGCCGCCATGAAGGGAGCGGGACCGGTCGGCAAGGCGTGCGCCGCCTACGCCGAAAAACCCACCTGGTGGCGGGTCGGCGGCGCCGCCCTGCTCCTGATCGCCGCACTCTTCATCTGCGGCATGCTGCTGTCCTCCGCGATCGTGCTGCTCGCAACCCAGGGCATCTGCGCCGCAGCCGCAGCCGCCGGCGGCATCACGTTCATCGCGGGCATGCTGCCCGGACCACCACGCCAGAGCGTGTGGAAATGGCTGTCACTGTGGGGAATCGCGATCCTCGCCCTCGTCGCGATCTGCGCGTTCATCCCGTTCTTCGGCATCGCCATCGACGCCACCCTCACCAACGGCCCCGACCTCATGGTCGAACGGATCCTGCTCATCGACGTCCTCGCCATCGCCGGCGCGGCCGGCCACCGCCGCATGCTCAGCAGCATCACCACCTTCGGCCAGCGCATGGCCATGCGGATGCGCTACGCCAAGGTCGGCGGCACCCACCTGCCCGGCGACTCCTCCGAGCTCGGCGCTGCTCTCGCGATGAACTCCCCTGCCGCGATGGGCGGTTACGGCGGCGGACTGCGCGCCTTCGCCGGTGGCGGGGGCGGCCGGTTCGGGCTGCTGGGCACCCGCTACCGGCTGCTGAGCGCGCTCAGCAGCCTCGTCGACAGCGCCGGCATGCCCGTGGACACCGGCGGGATACTCGCCGACGCCACCGCCGAAGCCGGACGGGGCCTGGCCCCGCTCACCGCGG
>NZ_JAWOAI010000483.1:0-7479 GCF_033194735.1 Streptomyces sp. W16 | reverse complement strand
GGCCCCTGGGGCCTGGCCCTGGCCGCGTTCGGCGCGGGCACAGTCGCCGGCGCCCTGTTGATGACCCGCTGTAAACCCCGCAGGCTGCTCCTCGCGGGCATGCTCGGCATCTTCCCCCTGGCCCTGCCGTCCGCCGCGCTGGCCGTGCCGGTGCCGGTCGGCGTCCTGTGCGTGGTGATGTTCGTCGCCGGAACCACCGTCGAGGTGTTCGGGGTGTCGTGGATGACGGCACTGCACCAGGAGATCCCCGAGGAGAAGCTCTCCCGGATCGCGGCCTACGACTGGTTCGGCTCGATCGCGCTGGTGCCGGTCGCCGCCGCGGCGGCGGGCCCCGCGGAGTCGGCCTTCGGCCGGACGGCGGCCCTTTGGGGGTGCGCGGCCCTGGTCGCACTGGTCACGGCGGGTGCGCTGTGCGTGCCGGAGGTACGGAACCTACGGCTGCGCGCCGGATCACCCACCCACGACGGACCGCGGGCCGAGAACGGCTCACCCGATCCCGAACGCTCCGTCGGGGGGCTCGGGTGACGGTACGGCGTCCTCGTCCCGGACGGGTCGCGCGCCGCCGATGAAGTCCCGTACCGCGAGCCCGTGTTCGAGCCGCGCCGGAAAGGCGTCCGCGGCCACGAGCCGGGTCAGGGCAACCGTGTCGACCGGCCGGTGGGCGGCGACGAGCACCGCGTTGCCGAACCGGCGTCCGCGCAGCACACCCGGCTCCGCGATCAGCGCCAGCTCGCCGAACACCGCGCCGAACGTGGCGAGTTGGGCGCGCAGAAACGCGAAGGGGGCGGAGTCCGCGAGGTTGGCGAGGTAGTACCCGTCGGCACGCAGCACGCGCTCGGCCTCGCGGGCGTACGCCACGGAGGTCAGGTGCGCCGGAACCCGCGCCCCGCCGAACACATCCGCGACGACCACGTCCGCCGAACCGTCCGGCGCCGCCTCCAGCCACGCACGGGCGTCGGCGCCGTGCACGGTGACACCGACACCGTCCGGCACCGGCAGATGCTCGGCGACCAGTTCCAGCAGCCCCAGGTCGGCCTCCACGACGTCCTGCCGCGAACCGGGCCGGGTCGCCGCCAGGTACCGGGGCAACGTGAGCGCCCCACCGCCCAGATGCACCACGTCCAGCGGGCGCCCCGGCTCCGCGACGGTGTCCAGTACATGCCCGAGCCGCCGCGCGTACTCGAACTCCAGATGCGTCGGCGCGTCCAGGTCCACATAGGACTGCGGCGCCCCGTCGACGGTCAGCAGCCAGGCCCGCGCCCGATCCACGTCGGGCATCAGCTTGGCGGTCCCGTGATCAACGTCCCTGGTCACGGGTATCGGCTCGTTCACGGGTATCGGCTCGTTCACAGGTCCATTGTGCCGGGGTGATGGGGGCAACGAATTCGTACGGGCCCGTCAGACCCCCCACACCTCCCCCACCTCCGCCGCGTGCGCCGCCGCCTGTTCCCGCCCCGCGCGAGCGGCCGGCGCGCGTACCGTTGGGTCGAGCGGGTTGTGGCCGAACGCCTGCTTCGCTTCCGGGGACGGCTTGACGGCGACCGCGCGGGCTCCCTGTTCCACGAGCCGCCGTGTCTGGTCCGCCGCCGAGGTGAGAGGGCCGCCGCCGACGGCCATCGGGGCGAGGACGACGACCCGGTCGTAGCCCTCGGCGAGGTGGGCGTTGGCGGGTGAGTGGATGCCGCCGTCCATCCAGACCCGGTCCTCGATGGCGACCGGGGGCCACACACCGGGGACCGCGCAGCTGGCGGCGACGGCGTCGGCGAGGGTCGGCCCGCTGTCCTTGTCGAAGACCCGCAGCTCTCCGGTCGCGGTGTCCACGGCGGTGATGCGCAGGGCGCGATCGGGCCACTCCGGCGAGACGAGCCGGGTCTCTATCGCGGCGCGCCGGGCCGCGGCGTCGGGTGTCCTGGCGGCGAGTGCCATACGGCCGATCTTCCGGCCGTACGCCTCGGGAGTGCGCGAGGTCAGCGCCACCCGCGCGTAGCGGAACAGCAGGCCGGCGCCGAGTCGGCCCGGGATCTCGCCCTCGGGAACCGTGAGTTGACGCTCGAAGAGTTCCTTGAGTGTGCCCGCCAGCAGTTGCGCGCCGACGGTCGAACCGGCCGACGTACCGATCACGACATCGGCGTCACCGAGATCCACGCCCGCCTCGCCCAGCCCGTACAGCATCCCGGCCATCCAGCCGATACCGCTGCTGCCCCCACCACCCAGCACAAGTGCCTTGCCCGCCATGGTGCCCCCACCTCTCCACCGCTCGCCACGACTGCCTCCGCGATCAAGTCTCGCGCACGGCACTGACAATCACGGAGGCGGGCCACCGGGTGCGGGTGCGGGACGCGCGAAGGTGCCCGCCCCCGTAGGGACAGGCACCCCGCCGTTCGGCCAGCCTCGTTCAGCCGGCCTCGTTCAGCCGGCCTCGTTCAGCCGACCTCGGTCACCGTGCCCGCGCCGACCGTCCGGCCGCCCTCGCGAATCGCGAAGCCGAGCCCCGGCTCCATCGGGACCTCACGGCCCAGCTCGACCGACATCGTGACGGTGTCGCCCGGCCTCGCGATCGCCGTCTCGCCGAGGTCGATGTCGCCGACGACGTCCGCGGTGCGGATGTAGAACTGCGGCCGGTAGCCGGTCGACACCGCGGTCGTACGGCCGCCCTCGCGGGCCGACAGGACGTACACCTGCGCCGAGAAGCGGCGGCTGGGCACGACGCTGCCGGGCGCCGCGACGATGTGCCCGCGCCGTACCGCGTCACGCGGCACCCCGCGCAGCAGCAGCGCCACGCTGTCGCCGGCCTGCGCCTCCGCCATGGGCTTGCCGAAGGTCTCCAGGCCGGTGACCACCGTGTCGAGGGCGGCCCCGAGCACTTCGATCCGGTCGCCCACCCGGATCGTGCCGCGCTCGACCGCGCCCGTGACCACCGTTCCGCGTCCGGTGATGGTGAGCACGTTCTCGACCGGCAACAGGAACGGCGCGTCGAGATACCGCTCGGGCATGGGCACGTACGTGTCCACGGCGTCGAGCAGCGCGTCGATCGACCCCGTCCAACGGGGGTCCCCCTCAAGGGCCTTGAGGCCGGACACCCGTACGACGGGTACGGAGTCGCCGCCGTAGCCGTTCGCGGTGAGCAGTTCGCGGACCTCCAGCTCCACGAGGTCGGTGAGCTCCTCGTCACCCGCGTCGGCCTTGTTGAGCGCGACCACGATGTGGTCGACGCCCACCTGCCGGGCGAGCAGCACGTGTTCGGCGGTCTGCGGCATGATCCCGTCGAGCGCGGAGACGACGAGGATCGCCCCGTCGAGCTGCGCGGCCCCGGTGACCATGTTCTTGACGTAGTCGGCGTGGCCCGGCATGTCCACGTGCGCGTAGTGCCGGGTGTCGGTCTCGTACTCGACGTGCGCGATGTTGATGGTGATGCCGCGCGCGGCCTCCTCCGGCGCCCGGTCGATACGGTCGAACGGGACGTAGGTGGACGCGCCGCGCTCGGCGAGGACCTTGGTGATGGCGGCGGTCAGGGTGGTCTTGCCGTGGTCGACGTGACCCATCGTGCCGATGTTCAGATGCGGTTTCGTGCGGACGTATGCCGTTTTGGACATGGCGGTACCTCGAAGCCTGGTGAGTGAAGTGCGGGGACCCCGAGGACTCGCCGACCCTCCCCCTGCGGGGTCCGCCGGACGATCCGGAGAGGGTCAGCTTCGGGCGCCGTCGACTGCGGCCGCTGGAACAGGAACGAGAACGGCAGCCTTCGGGGCATCCGCGACCGCGGATGCTGCGAGGTGGAAGGCGTACCGGAACATGAGGCCGATCATTGCCGACGCTTTGCCCGACGTCGAACGATTTATCAATGGAGGAGAGTTCAGGCGCCGATGTTCTTCAGGGCCTCGCGCACCGACAGCGGCGCGAACCGCCCCTTCTCCCGGGCCAGGAAGCCACGCACCGCTTCCGGGTCCGTCTTCGCGTACTCGCGCAGGCACCAGCCGATCGCCTTGCGGATGAAGAAGTCGGGGTGCCCGGACTGGCGCAGGCAGTACGCGAAGAGACGCTCGGTGTCGGTGCGCTCCTTGTAGCGCAGTTGGTGGAGCAGGGCGGTACGGGCGACCCACAGGTCGTCGTCGACGATCCAGGCGTCCATGTCGGCCGTCAGCTTCGGATCGGCGGCGACCAGGCCTCCCACTACGTGGGAGGCGAGTGCGTCGACGGTGTCCCACCAGGGGACCGTGGCGACGAGATGCCGGGCGACCGGCAGGAAGCCGGACGTGCAGTGCCTCACATGGCGGCGGAGGTAGTCCACCGCGAAGTACTGGTACTCCCGCTCCGGCAGTTCCCAGCAGCGCAGGGCGATCGCGGTGCAGTCTGTCTCGTCGGGGCGGGGCGTGCCCTCCAGGACCGTACGGGACAACGCCCTGCGTACGGGGGTGGTCAGGCCGAGGAAGGGCGCCACGTCCTTCATGTAGGCCCGCATGGGTACGGCCCGCTCCGGGTCGGCCGCGGCGGCGTACGTGGCGATGAGCCGCTCCAGCACGGTGTCGGCGAGAACACTGCCGGGCACCTTCAGGGTGCCCGCACCTGTGACGCTCATGAGACGAACCATACGGCGATCACATACACAGGTCGGTTAGTGTCGCCGACATGCTTGCCGATGCCACCACCGACTCTGGGGGCACCCGCTCTGGGGGCACCGCCACGGCCACTCCCCAGGCCACTGCGCAGATCACTGCCACGGAGCTCGCCGCAGTCGTGACCGTCCCCACGGCCACGTCCGTCGTCGCCGTCGCGCCCCTGCTGCCCGTCGCCCCGACCGGCTTCACCGCACGCTGCACGAGAGCCCTGCTCTCACCGTGGTCCCGGCTGTCGCTGCTCCTCGTCCTGCTCGCCGGGGCCGGGGCGACCGTGCTGCTCTTCCACCCGCAGCGACTGCTCTCCGACGGCTGGCCGCCCCAACTGGGCGGTGTCGCCGCCGCGTTGGTGTTCGCCGCGGCGTACGGCCTGTGCAGCGTGGCGTTCGTACCGCGCCCGTTGCTCAACCTCGCGGCGGGTGCGCTGTTCGGCTCGCAGCTGGGCACCGGCTCGGCACTGGCGGGCACGGTGCTCGGGGCCGGGATCTCCTTCGGTCTCGGCCGCGTGCTGGGCCAGGACGCGCTGCGTCCGCTGCTGCGGGGCCGGTGGCTCAAGGCCGCGGACGGACAGCTCAGCAAGCACGGCTTCCGTTCGATGATGACGGCCCGGCTCTTCCCGGGACTGCCGTTCTGGGGCGTGAACTACTGCGCCGCCGTCTCGCGCATGCGCTGGATGCCGTTCCTGCTCGCGACAGCGCTCGGGTCGATCCCGAACACCGCCGCGTACGTCGTCGCCGGCGCCCGTGCGTCCAGCCCCACGTCTCCGGCCTTCCTGATCGCCATGGCCTGCATCGCCCTGCCGGCCCTCGGCGGCGCGGTGGTGGCCTGGCGCAAGCGCCACCACCTGCGCGGCAACTGAACGATCAGGCGCGTCAGACGGATTCGATGATCATCGCGTTGGCGAGGCCCCCCGCCTCGCACATCGTCTGCAGTCCGTAGCGCGCTCCACGGTCCCGCATCGCGTGCACGAGCGTGGTCGTCAGCCGGGTGCCGCTCGCACCGAGCGGGTGGCCGATCGCGATGGCCCCGCCGTGCACGTTGACCTTGGCGAGATCGGCGCCCGTCTCCTGCTGCCAGGCCAGCACGACACTGGAGAACGCCTCGTTGACCTCGAACAGGTCGATGTCGTCGAGGCTGAGCGAGGCCCTGCGCAGCACCTTCTCGGTGGCCGGTATGACACCGGTGAGCATGAGCAGCGGGTCGGAGCCGGTCACGGCGAAGCTGTGCAGCCGGGCGAGCGGGCGCAGACCGAGCCGGGCCGCGGTCTCACTGGACGTGATCAGGACGGCGGAGGCGCCGTCGTTGATCGGGCTGGAGTTGCCGGCGGTGATGTTCCACTCGATCTGCGGGAAGCGCTCGGCGTAGCCCGGGTCGTAGAAGGCGGGCTTCAGGCCGCCCAGCACCTCGGCCGTACTGCCGGGCCGTACGCACTCGTCACGCGAGGCGCCTGCCAGGGGCGCCACCTGGGCGTCGAAGAGGCCCGCGTCCCAGGCGGCGGCAGCCCTGTGGTGCGAGGAGACCGCGAAGTCGTCCAACTGATCGCGCGTCATCGACCACTTCGCGGCGATGAGTTCGGCGCTGATGCCCTGCGGGACGAGGCCCTCCGGGTAGCGTCCGGCGACGCCCGGGCCGAAGGGGTCCGTGCCGGGCAGCACGGCCGACCCCATCGGCACACGCCCCATGGACTCCACTCCGCAGGCTACGACCATGTCGTACGCCCCGGAGAGCACGCCCTGTGCCGCGAAGTGCACGGCCTGCTGGGAGGAGCCGCACTGGCGGTCCACCGTGGTCGCGGGCACTGACTCCGGGAAGCCCGCCGACAGGACGGCCTGCCGGGTGATGTTGACGGCCTGTTCACCGACCTGGGTGACCGTGCCGCCGATGACATCGTCAATAAGGGCTGGGTCGATGAGGGCCGGGTCGATCCCGGTGCGCTCGACGAGGGTGCGCAGGGTGTGCGAGAGGAGTTCGACGGGGTGGACCTGAGCGAGGGAGCCGTTCGGCTTGCCCTTGCCCACGGGGGTGCGTACGGCTTCGACGATCACGGCATCACGCATGGGGTGGGCCTCCAGGATGACCAGCGGGAGCTACCAGTGAGTAGGAAATCCAAACTCACCATAGCCCTGTCAGTTGGGAAATCAAACCCACCCCCGGAATCACCCCTAGACTGGACGCCATGAGTCCGAACACGGCCGCCCCCAAAGACACAACCAAGACCAAAGACCCGCGCCCCTGCTCGATCGCCGACGCCCTCGCACTCGTCGGCGAGAAGTACTCCCTGCTCGTCCTACGGGAGGTGTGCCTGGGCAATCGCCGCTTCGACCAACTGGTCCGCAACATCGGCGCCCCGCGCGACGTCCTGGCCGCCCGGCTGCGCCGTCTCGTCGACGCCGGGATCCTCACCCGGCGGACCTACAGCGAACACCCGCAACGTTTCGAGTACCGGCCCACCGAGGCGGGGCTCGAACTGGAGCCGGTCCTGATGACCCTCATGGCATGGGGCGACCGTCATCTCCGGAAAGACACTCTCGACCGCCCCATGGTGGTCGAGCACATCTGCGGCAACGAACTGCTCCCGGCCGTCACCTGCACCGCCTGTGGCGACACCGTCCGCCACGAGGACCTCACAGCCCACCCGCAGGCGCCGGGCTGGACCGTGACGGGCCCGGCGGCGGCGTAGCAGCCCTCGGTCTCAGACGGTCCCCTTGTAGACGTCCAACCGCCCGCACATCCCGAACTTCCCGTACGCGGACGGCTGTTCAGCCCGTACGGCGGCGTCGGCGAGGTGCGAGAAGTCACCCTGGTCGAGCCGGTCGAGCTGCTCCCCCGTGGCCGCGGCGGCGGCCCGCGCACCCCGCTCCCAGCG
>NZ_JAWOAI010000482.1:0-7503 GCF_033194735.1 Streptomyces sp. W16 | reverse complement strand
CGGCCCGGGCGCGACTGCGTGAGTGCGGCGGAGACCTCGATGTGAGCAGCGTGCCGGGCCGCGGGACCAGGATCCGCGCCACGGTGTCCGCCCCGCCCCGGAGCCGTCCGGTCCCATCTCTCACCGTGGCGACCACCGCATGACCGCCGAACCGCTCCGTGTCCTCATCGCGGACGACCACGCCGTCGTACGGGCCGGGCTGCGCGCCCTGCTCGACGGCGAACCGGACCTCGACGTGGTCGCCGAGGCAGGCAGCGGTGAGGAGGCCGTACGCCTGGCGGCCCGACTGACTCCCGACGTCGCGCTGATGGACCTGCGGTTCGCCGGGCCGGCGAGCGGGATCGACGGCGTCGAGGCCGTCCGGCGGCTGGCCGTGGGGGCGCCGGGGGTGGCGGTGGTGATGCTGACCAGCTATGCCGGACGGGCCGATGTCGTACGGGCGTTGGAGGCGGGCGCCCGCGGCTATGTGCTGAAGGCGGGGCCGCCGGAGGAACTCTTCCAGGCGGTCCGTACGGCCGCCGCCGGCTCGGTCGGGCTGGCGGCGGAGATCGTCGGTGAACTCGTCGGCCAAGTGGTCGACCCCACGCAGGAGTTGACCGGGCGCGAGGTGGAGGTCGTGCGGCTGATGGCCGAGGGGCGCAGCAACCGGGCCATCGCCGAGGCGTTGTTCCTCAGCGAGGCCACGATCAAGACCCATCTGGTGCGGATCTACCGCAAGTTCAAGGTCGACAACCGGGCGGCGGCCGTGTCGGAGGCCGTCCGCCGGGGGCTGCTCGAACTCACCTGACGGGCCGGCGTACTACGGCGACCTCCCTGGGGGCGAGCACGGGGAAACCGTCCTCGCCCGCGCTGCCGACCAGCAGTTCCCCGGACAGCCCGGTCAACGGCACTGTCCCGTCGGTCCGGTTGACCAGGAACAGATAGCGGTTGTCGGCGTTCCGGCGCACGGTCAGCTCGACAACTCCCCTTGCGGCGTCCGGCAGTTCACTGCGGACACCGGCGGGCGCGAGCAACTGGGGGAGCAGACCGGTGAGGCCCTCGCGGCCCAGTCGCGTGGAGACGTACGCGGCCGAACCCCCGCCCACCGTACGGCGGGTGACGGCGGGGCGGCCGGTGTACGTACCGCTGCGGTAGTGGGCCAGCACCTCCACCTCCGGGTCGGTCACCGTGATCCGGTCGGTCCACAGGGAACCCGTGGCGGCGCCGTCGAGGTCCAGCTCGACCGTGTCGCCGTCGAGCAGCGGGCCGAACTCCTCGATGCGGATGCCGAGAAGGTCGCGCAGGGCGCCCGGGTAGCCGCCGAGCCAGATGTGGTCGTTCTCGTCGACGACGCCGGAGAAGTAGGTGGAGACCAGGTGGCCGCCCTGCTCGACGTAGCGCGTGAGCTCCTTGGAGAGGGCTGCCGGGATCATGTGCAGCACCGGCGTGATCACCACGTCGTAGCGGTCGAGGGCGGTCTGCGCGGTGACGATGTCGGCCCGTACGCCGAGGTCGAGGAGGGCGGAGTACCAGTCCAGCGCCTCCTGCCGGTAGTCGAGCCGGTCGGTGGGGTGCGAGTCCTGCTCGCTGGCCCACCAGGACTCCCAGTCGAAGACGATGCCGACCCGGGCGGTCTCGCGGTCCGTGCCCGCGACCGGGGCCAACGTCCGCAGGGTGCGGCCGAGTTCGGCCACCGCGCGGAAGACCTCGCTGTCGGCACCGGCGTGCGGCACCATCGCCGAGTGGTACTTCTCGGCACCGGCCGCCGACTGGCGCCACTGGAAGTAGCAGACGGCGTCGGCGCCGTGCGCGACGTGCAGCAGCGAGTCACGGGCCAGGTCGCCGGGGCGCTTGGCCACGTTGACGGGCTGCCAGTTGACGGCGCTGGTGGAGTGCTCCATGAGGAACCACGGACGGCCGGCGGAGATCCCGCTGACGAGGTTCGCGGAGAAGGACAGCTCGTCGCGGTCCTGCGAACCGGGCGTGACGTAGTGGTCGTTGGAGACGAAGTCGATCTCGGCGGCCCAGTCGGCGTAGTTCATGCCCTTGGTGTTGCCCATCACCATGAAGTTCGTGGTGACCGGCACGTCCGGCGTGATCTCGCGCAACAGGTCGCGCTCCGCGCGCAGATGGTTCTTGAGCGCGTCGGAGGAGAAGCGCTTGAAGTCGAGCTGCTGGGTGGGGTTCGGGAAGGACGCGGCCAGCCGGGGCGGCAGTATCTGCTCCCAGTCGCTGTACCGCTGGGACCAGAACGCCGTGCCCCAGGCCGAGTTGAGCGTGTCGATCGTGGTGTAGCGGGCGCGCAGCCAGTCACGGAAGGCGCGGGCAGCGTCGTCGGAGTAGTCGTAGACGTTGTGGCAGCCCAGCTCGTTGGAGACGTGCCAGGCGACCAGCGCGGGGTGGCTGGCATAGCGCTCGGCCAACTTCCGTACCAGGCGCAGCGCGTGCTCGCGGAAGACGGGCGAGGTGGGACGCCAGTGCTGACGGCCGCCCGGCCACAGGGTCTCGCCGGCGGCGGTCACCGGGAGGATCTCCGGGTGCTCCGTGCTCAGCCACGGCGGCGGGGACGCCGTCGCGGTGGCCAGGTCGACGCCGACGCCGCCCGCGTGCAGCAGGTCCATGATCTCGTCGAGCCAGCCGAAGTCCCATTCGTCCTGGGCCGGTTGGATGCGGGCCCAGGAGAAGATCCCCACGGAGACGATGTTGACGCCGGCCTCGCGCATCAGCCGGATGTCCTCGTCCCACACCTCGCGCGGCCACTGCTCCGGGTTGTAGTCGGCGCCGTAGGCGAGACGGGGCGTGGCGTCGCCGTCCGGGCCGTGCCGCAACTGGGAAAGGAGGGTGGAGATCATGGGGGTCCTTCCGGTTACTGCACAGGTGGAACGAGACGTGTGGTGGATTCAGGGCGGGCCGCCGCCGAGCGAATGCTGCTCGGCGGCGGCTCCCGAGGAGGTGCCGGTTACTTCGAGCAGGTCACTTGTTGACCGTGAAGCCCTGCTCGTTGCCGTACTTGACGGAGGCGTCCTGCCAGCTCTTCAGACCCTGAGCCAGCGTGGTGCCCGAGATGTAGGCCTTGCCGACGGTGTCGTTGAAGATCGAGTTGGCGTACTGCTGGAAGGGCAGGTAAGACCAGTCGGAAGCGACCTCGGACGCGGACTGGGCGAAGATCTTGTTGGCCTGCTGCCCGCCGAAGTACGGGAACGCCTTGTTCTGGAACGCAGCCGACTGCTGCTCCGCCTTGGTCGCCGGGAAGGCGCCCTGGTCGACGCGGGTCTGCACACCGGCGCCGGCGTTGGCGTACTCGACGAACGCGTAGGCGAGTTCCTTGTTCTTGCCCAGCGTCGGCAGGGCGAGGGACGAACCGCCGTTCTCCGCGCTGGCCTTGGCGCCCGCGGTCCACTGCGGCATCGGGGCCGCGCGCCAGTCACCGGAGGCACCGGCCACACCGCTGACGAAGTTGGCGGGCATCCAGGCACCGGTGGTCAGGGTGGCGATGGTGCCGTCACCGAGGCCCTTGTACCAGTCGTCGGTCCAGCCGTTGATGGGCGAGACGAGCTTCTCGTCGAGGAGCTTCTGCCAGGTCTCCGTGTACTTCTTGGCGCCCGCGTCCTCGAAGTCGACCGTCACCTTGGTGCCGTCGACCTTGTAGGGGCGCGAACCGGCCTGCCACAGCATGCTGGTGGTGAAGCCCGCGTCACCGGCGTCGTTGGCGATGTACGCCTTCGGGTCGGCCTTGTGCAGCTTGCGGGCCGCGACGACGTACTCGTCCCAGGTGGTCGGGACGGCGATCTTGTACTTGTCGAAGACCTTCTTGTTGTAGAACATCGCCATCGGGCCCGAGTCCATCGGCAGGCCGTAGACCTTGTCGCCGTCGCTCACCGCGTTCCACGGACCGGCCGTGTACTTGGAGGCCAACTTGTCGGCGCCGTACGGCGTCAGGTCGCTGAGACCCTTGGTCAGGGAGTACTGGCTGAGCGCGAAGTACTCGACCTGGGAGACGTCCGGGACACCCTTCCCGGCCGCGATCGCGTTCGACAGCGCGGTGTAGTACTTGTCACCGGACTTGTCGCTGACCAGGTTGATCTTGACCTTGGGGTACTTCTTCTCGAAGTCGGCGGCGACCGTCTTCAGCGTGGGCTCCCAGGCCCAGACGTTGACCGTGCCGCCCTTCTTCAGGGCCGCCTGGATGTCCGAGGCGGAGACAGCCTTGGTGCTGGAGCTGTCGTCGTCCGAACTGCCGCACGCCGTCGCCCCCAGGGAGAGGACGGAGAGGAGGGCGAGGCCGCGCAGCAGGCGGCCGGTGGTTCTGCGCATGGAGATGCTTCCACTTCTTCGTGGGTGGGACTTCTTGAGGGTGGGGTTATTCCTTGACGCTTCCGGCGGCGAGACCGGACTGCCAGTACTTCTGCAGCAGCAGGAACGCGGCGATCAGCGGCACGATGGTGAGCAGCGAACCGGTGATCACCAGGTTGAAGATGACGTCGCCGCCGATCGTCTGGGCCTGCGAGCTCCAGGCGCTCAGGCCCAGGGTCAGCGGGTACCAGTTCGGATCCCTGAGCATGATCAGCGGGAGGAAGTAGTTGTTCCAGGTCGCGACCGTGGTGAACAGCAGCACCGTGACGACACCGGGGGCGAGCAGCGGCAGCGAGACCTGGAAGAAGGTGCGGATCTCGCCGGCTCCGTCGATCCGGGCGGCTTCGAGGAGTTCGACGGGGATGGCCTCGGTGGCGAAGACCCACATCAGATAGAGGCCGAACGGCGAGACCAGCGAGGGGATGATCACCGCCCACGGGGTGTCCGTGAGCCCCACCTTGCTGAACATCAGGAAGGTCGGCACCGCGAGGGCCGTACCCGGGACCGCTACGGCACCGATGACCACGGCGAAGACGGCGCGCTTTCCGGGGAAGTTGAACTTCGCCAGCGCGTAGCCGCCGAGGATCGCCAGGAGGGTGGCCCCGCCGGCGCCGAGCACGACGTAGAGCAGGGTGTTCAGCAGCCACCGTACGAAGATGCCGTCGTGGTAGGTGAACGTGTCGTGGATGTTGGACCAGAGGGCGAAGCGGTGCGCGAACCACAGGCCGTGCGAGTCGGCGAGCCCCGACTGGGTCTTGGTGGAGCTGATGACCAGCCAGATCAGGGGGACCACGGTGTAGACCAGGATCAGACCGGTGAGCACGGTCAGCAGCACACTGCGCTTGGGGCGCCCGGGGGTGTGCTTCTTGCGGGGGGTGCGCAGTCGTGGCGCGCTCCGGGAGCCGCCGCCGGACGGTGCGGGCGCCGACGGGGAGGCGGTGGAGACGGGGGTGCTCATGGTCAGGCTCCCTTGCGCATGCCGCGAAGCTGCACGACATAGGCGATGACCATGGTGATCAGCCCCATGATGATCGCGACCGCCGCGGAGTAGTTGTGCTGCTGGCCGTTGAAGGACAGCGAGTACGTGTAGAAGTTCGGGGTGTAGTCCGTGGTGATGGCGTTGCGCGCGATAGGCCGCAGGATGCTCGGCTCGTTGAAGAGCTGGAAACTGCCGATGATCGAGAAGATCGTCGCGATGACCAGCGCGCCGCGGATCGCGGGGAGCTTGATGGCGGTGATGACACGGAACTGCCCGGCACCGTCGATCTCCGCGGCCTCGTACAGCGAGGTCGGGATGACCCGCAGCGCGGAGTAGAAGATCAGCATGTTGTAGCCGACGAACTCCCAGGTGACGATGTTGCCGATCGACGCCAGCACCAGGTGCGTGGAGAGCGGGTCGGGCAGGGTGACGTCGAAGGCGCTGTTGATGTCGCCCACCAGACCGAACTGGGTGCCGTACATGAAGCCCCACATCAGGGTGGCGACCACCGCCGGCACGGCGTACGGCAGGAAGATCGTGATCCGGAAGAAGTCCCGGCCGAAGAGCCGGCCGCTGTCCAGGGCGAGGGCCACGAACAGGGCGATGCCGAGCATGATCGGCACCTGGATCAGCAGGAACAGCGAGACCCGCTCCAGGGAGGACCAGAACTGGTCGTCCTGGAAGGCCTGCTTGTAGTTGTCCAGGCCGACGAAGTGGTTGCCGCCGATGAGCTGGTTGCGGTACAGGCTGAGATAGACCGAGTACACGATCGGAGCCAGGAAGACGAAGGCGAAGACCACCGCGAAGGGGCCGATGAAACCCCACCCTGTCCAGGAACGGCGGTCCCGTTTGGCCGATGGCCGTACCGGGGGCCGAGTCGCGGCCGCAGGGGGCTGAAGCGTCGTCATGTAGTTCCTCGCTCGTCCATCTCGGAACCGGCGTCACACGCCGTCGCGATGGTTGCGTAAACACCCAGGTCCGAGTGGGTCCTGGCCTGTTATGTTTACGTAAACATCTGATGGCGGCATGTCTACACTGCCCCAATGTCGGTGGTCAAGGGCCGTTTGGTGAAACGTGCCCCAGGCAATCGGATCGATAGGGGAAGGAGACGGGTGGACACAGCGCACGGTGCCTCGGCCGGCACCGAGGAGCCCCGTAGACGCGGCGGGAAACGGGTCATGCGGCGCGCCCCGAGCGCGTCGATGGCAGACGTCGCACGCCTGGCCGGAGTCTCCTCGCAGACCGTCTCGCGGGTGTCCAACGGTTACGCGGGCGTGAACGAGGAGACCCGGCAACAGGTCCTCGCCGCCATGAAGGAACTGGGCTACCGGCCCAACAGCGCCGCGCGCGCCCTCAAGCGCGGTGAGTTCCGCACGATCGGCGTGATCACCTTCAACCTCTCCACCACCGGCAACATGCGCACCCTGGAGGCGATCGCCACCTCCGCCGCGCACGAGGGCTACGCCGTCACGCTGCTGCCGGTCGCCGTCCCCACCCAGGACGAGGTGCGCGGCGCCTTCTCCCGGCTGGGCGAACTCGCCGTCGACGCCGTCATCGCGATCATGGAGGTCCACCTCCTCGACGCGGCGACCATCTCACTGCCGCCCCACGTCCAGGTCGTCGTCGCCGACTCCGACGCGGGCGACCGCTACAGCGTGGTCGACACCGACCAGAACGGCGGGGCGCGCGCCGCCGTACGCCATCTCCTCGACCTCGGCCACCGTACGGTCTGGCACCTCGCCGGACCCGAGGAGTCCTTCGCCGCCCAGCGCCGCGCCGACGCCTGGCGCGCCGAACTCACCGACGCGGGACGGTCCGTACCCCCTGTGGTGCGCGGCGACTGGTCCGCGGAGTCCGGCTATCGCGTGGGCCTCGACCTCGCCCAACAGGCCGACTGCACAGCCGTGTTCGCGGCCAACGACCAGATGGCCCTGGGCCTGCTGCGGGCCCTGCACGAGCGCGGCCGGCGCATCCCCGAGGACGTCAGCGTGATCGGCTTCGACGACATCCCCGAGGCCGGCTCCTTCCTGCCGCCCCTGACCACCGTCCACCAGGACTTCGCCGAGGTCGGCCGGCTGTGCGTGGAGGGTGTCCTGCGGCGGATGCGGGAGCGGGGCGACGAGCACGGCACCACCCTGGTGCCGACCGAGCTCGTGGTGCGCGCGAGTACGGCGGCGCCCGCTCTCGCCGTG
>NZ_JAWOAI010000481.1:0-7540 GCF_033194735.1 Streptomyces sp. W16 | reverse complement strand
CCGTCCGCGGGCGGCCCGGGCCTGGTCGACCTCACCCTCGACCCCTGGGCGAAACGGCCACCGCTCGCGGCCCGGGCGGTGTGGGACCGGTGGGGCGAGGGGCGGCCCTCCGAGCCCGGCCGCTGGGCCGGTTGCGACGCCGAGGGCCGCCGGTTCTGGCTCGGCACCGCGCTGGAAAACCACCCACACGGCGCCCCGGACCGGCCGCCGGGCACCACCTACCACCTCGACGGCAGGCGCATCACCGACCCGCAGGGCTTCTTCTGCGCTCTCGGCGAGGCGGTGAACGGCCCCGGCGGATACTTCGGTTGGGCCGTCGACGCCCTGAACGACTGCCTGCGCGGTCGCTGGGGAGCCGCACCGCCCTTCACCCTCGTCTGGCACGACGCGACCGTAGCCCGCGCCTGCCTCGGCCTCACCCCGCACACCGGCCCACGCCCACCGACATTCGAGGAACTGCTCGCCCTCCTCGCCGAAAAACACGTCGAAGTCCGCCTGGCCTGACCACTGTTCACTGCTCCGTACCGTCCGCCGGGACGAGCTGGTTTTCCACAACCGCCGGGTTGTCCACAGCCTGGTCCGACTGTCAGTGGCGCGTTGCACTATGAAGCCATGACCGAGAACGAGCAGCGACTGCTGACCCGGGTGGCCGCCGAGGCCCGCAACACCCGCCCGTGGGGCTGGACTTCACTCCCCGCCCCGGCGGACGAGGCCACGGTGACCCGCGCCGAGGCCGTCCTGGGCTTCAGCCTGCCCCCACTGCTCGCGGCGCTCTACTCGCGCATAGGAGACGGTGGATTCGGCCCGGAGTACGGCCTGTTGCCCCTGCTCGACAGCCCGCCCGCCGGCGAGCCCGCCGCCGTCACGCAATACCTCGCCAACCGCGAGAGCGGACGCAAGGACCCCGACTGGCCCTGGCCCGAGGGCGTCCTGCCGATATCCCACTGGGGCTGCGCGATGTACGCGTGCGTGGACTGCCGAACCCCGCAGGCCACCGTGCTGCTCTACGAGCCGAACGCGGACGAGGCGGACCACGCGTGGTACGTGGACGCGCTCAGCCTCGCCGACTGGCTCCAGGGCTGGCTCGACGGCACGGGCTGGTACGTCGACGCCAACATCGGCATCGAGCCCGAGCCATGGGCCGACTTCCGCATACGCACGACGACGCAGGCATCCTGACCGACTTCCGGTACCGGCGACCGTCACGGCGCCACCCCGCCGATGCCTGCAACCACCACACGCATCCGTGACGTCCTGTTCATCGACACGGCGGAACATGCAGCGACAGGCCGTGCGCAAGGACCTACGAACACAGCCTGTCCGGGCGGAATTCACAGCTCCGGATCAGTGCAAGCACAGCGCGAAAGGGCAGGTTCACGGCATGGGCATCATCAGCTGGATCATCCTGGGACTGTTGGCCGGAGCCATCGCCAAATTCCTGCTGCCGGGCCGCGACCCGGGCGGCTTCATCGGTACGACCGTCATCGGCATCGCGGGAGCGTTCCTCGGCGGCTGGATATCGGCCCGTTGGCTGGACCACCCGGTCGCCAAGAACTTCTACGACGGCGCCACCTGGGCCTCGGCGATAGGCGGCGCGCTCGTCCTCCTGATCGCCTACCGCATCTTCTTCGGCAACTCGCGCAACTAGCGCGCCCCCGTGCCGCAGCCAGCAGGCGAGAAGGGTGGGTACCGACGGGTACCCACCCTTCCTCGTACCGCTGCGCGTCGGGCGCGCGGGGCATGGTTCTACCGGTAGTTGACGTACTGCAGCGCGAAGTCGAAGTCCTTGCCCTTGAGCAGGGCCTGCACGGCCTGCAGGTCGTCGCGGCTCTTCGAGCTGACCCGCAGTTCGTCGCCCTGCACCTGGGCCTTCACGCCCTTGGGACCCTCGTCACGAATGATCTTCGCCACTTTCTTCGCGTTGTCCTGGGAGATGCCCTCCTCGATGGACGCGAAGATCTTGTACTCCTTGCCGGAGAGCTGAGGCTCACCGGCGTCCAGTGCCTTCAGCGAGATGCCGCGCTTGACCAGCTTGGACTGGAAGACGTCGAGCACCGCTTTGACCCGCTCCTCGGAGTTCGCCTCCATGAGGATCTTCTCGGCGGACCATGCGATCGAGGCACCCACGCCCTTGAAGTCGTAGCGCTGCGAGATCTCCTTGGCGGCCTGGTTGAGGGCGTTGTCGACCTCCTGCCGCTCGACCTTCGAGACGATGTCGAAACTGGAGTCGGCCATGTCCTGTGGCTCCTTGTATCGGGGTGCGTATCGATGCGTGTCACTGCGAATCGGCGTGCGTGGGGACAGCCGCCGAGCCCGGTGTAGGCGCCGGGCCGCATCCGTATAAGCCTAGCCACCCCCTCCCCGCCGGGCGCCGATCTATCGGGTGGCGAAGCACCCCCACGTATCGGGTATCGTTTACGTCGTTGCCACGGAGCACCGTCGAAAAGCGGTGCGAGGGGCAGCAAACCCGGCGGTGTGCCCGAGCGGCCAAAGGGAGCAGACTGTAAATCTGCCGGCTACGCCTACCCAGGTTCGAACCCTGGCGCCGCCACATGAAGATGGACCCCTTCCGAACTGCGGAAACGCAGGGCGGAGGGGGTCTCTTCGTGTCCGGGGCCATCTTGCCGAGAGGCCGACCCGTCGCAAGGACCAGCCCTGTCGGTCACCTGCGCGCCCGCGCGTCCGAAGCTCATGTGGACGAGATGCGGACGGCGTTGGGCAGGCGCACGCTGAGGGCATGACGGCCGGTGCTCCATCAGGGCCTCCGGAAGGCCCACTGCGGCGGGACGGGGGGCAGAGCAGCGCGTCTCCTCGACCTCGGTGGCTGAGGTTGAGCAGGGGTGTCCTGACGCACATTGCGGCCATCGTGGTCGGCTTCGCGATCGGAGCCGTCGCCGGCGGCTCGACAGACGCTCCGGCGACGCCGAAGGTCACCGTTACGGCGACCGCTACCGCGCCGGAAACCTCGTCGACCGGCAGCTCCGACACCGCCCAGAGCGCACGCCCCGGCGAGATTCCAGGAGACGGTACGTACGTGGTCGGCAAGGACATCAAGCCGGGTACGTACCGCACGAGTGGCCCGCAGGGCGGGCTTGTCACCAACTGCTACTGGGCGCGACTGAGCAGTACGTCCGGCGACTTGCGGGACATCATCGCCAACGGAAATACCCAGGGGCAGACCATCGTCACCATCGCGCCCACGGACAAGGCGTTCACCACCACCGGGTGCAAGCGTTGGACGAAGGCCGGCTAGCCGAGACTCCGGGACATCGGCGGATCGTCGGCTCGGGAGGCTGCAGTGCTCGGGGGCGCATACGCCGGATGCGCGTCGAGTAGGCGCCCACTCCATGCCTCTTTCGGGCGAAGGTGCACAGCTTCGGTGTGAGTGGGTAACTGGCCCACGCTTTCCTTGTGTTGAGAATCAGGAGGCAGCCCGCCTCCCTCGGTCGCGAGGGCATGGGATGGATGAACTGCTCGCGGCGCTTGCCTCATCGGGCGCCGCAACGCTTACAGGATTGATGCTGAGTG
Source organism: Streptomyces sp. W16 (assembly GCF_033194735.1). NCBI lineage: Bacteria > Bacillati > Actinomycetota > Actinomycetes > Kitasatosporales > Streptomycetaceae > Streptomyces > Streptomyces sp. W16. The sequence goes on along the minus strand of NZ_JAWOAI010000481.1, from coordinate 4,012 downwards.
ATGCCTGGGAGCAGGTGAAAGAGAAGATCGTCCGTGTAATCGAGCGCTGCCATCGCGGAGGCGGAAATCCGGACCCCCTTCTTGAGGAATCAAGGCTGCGACTGATTGCGGCGCGCGATGAAGGAAATCTGGCCGATGCTTCCGATGTCGAACGCGAGTGGCGTCTGCGGGTTGCGCAGCTCATGCGGGAAGACGCGACTGTGGTGCAGGACTTGATCGCGATCGCAGTCTCCATGACGCAGTCGGGCCATCGTGGTGCGCACCACGAACTCCGTGACAGCACCTTCAATGGGCCAACCGCGTTCCAATTCGGTGGCACTGGTGACCAGCACAACACTTTCGGGGTGTGACTCATGGACGGAAGCGACGCCAGGGAAGCAGCCCCCTTCGATGGTGAACAATCAAGAGATACTTTCAACGGTCCTACGGCCGTGAAGACTGGGGGTCTTGGGGATCAGATCGTCACCTTTGTTCAGTCTTCGCGCGCCCTCGTGCTGGCGACCCTGGTGGCCGCGCTGTTGGTGACCGTGGCGATTGTCTACGCCACGCCCCCGGAGAAGCGGACCCTCGCTGCGTGTGAGGGGACCGACTGCAATGGTCTGGTCCCCACGAGCACAACATGCACTCAGGACAAAGTCACACATCACAAAGTTGCTGTGGGTGCGACGATTGTCGCGCTGTATTGGTCTCAGAAATGTCAGACGAACTGGGCTGAGCGAATCACAGGGCCATCGGATGCCCAGTTCTTCGTTGCCGCCCAAGGAGCTCCTGAGGCCAATAGAATGTGGAACACGTCGAGCGGGCGCGCATCTGATGTTTCCCGTTCCAACGTCACGCCAATGATCCTTGGTCGTTATCTGTGGGTGGTGGCCTGCGTTCGGGCTCCGGATTCCTCCGAATCCCCTGAGTGCAGCAAGCACGGCTAAGGGTTCACAGATGGACGCCGGCCAAAACGGAAGAGAACGGCATGCCTGCATGGCGGACGCAGAGCTCGGAGTACTGCGGCAGCAGGCCTCCGAGCAACAGCACGCCGTTGACCAGACACGGCAGGACACCACCGCGGCCGTCAACACCGGGCTCACTGGACCTCGTCCGCAACGCTCAGCAGGCATCACAGTCCACTCAGCCCGTGGACGACGCACGCTCCGAACCCGATTCTCCGCCCGAGACCGCCGACAGCGACCCGGAGGTGAGCGGCGACAGCGGCGCGACAGGGACGGGAGACGAGGGGTAGCGCCTCCAACTCCTCCAGGCCGCCGCCGGCATCTCCGCGGCGACCGTCCACGCTCAGCGCGACACCTGGGCATTCCTCGTTGAACATGCCGGCAAGGACCGCCACTTCCGCATCCCGGGCGAGGTCAAGGATGCTTCGGACACCGTCCTCGTCGATCTCTCCGGGCCCAGCATCGTCGCCATTCTCACCACGCCGGGTGACGTCAAGGACGACCCGGGCGCCGATCCGGGGACCCGGGCGATCGCAGGCCTCGTCCACGAACGCATCGTCAAGACCGTCGAGAGCATCACCGGAACACTCCGCTCCAACAACGTCACGCCTCCCCAGATTCGAACCCTTTCGTCGTCCCCGAGGCGTTCCGCTGCTCGGACATCAGTCTTGACGTGACCGTGCCACAGCCCTACTGTCGCGGCATCGCGTTCATGTTGAAACACAAAGTTCATCTACATGAACACGCATCGCCAACCGAGTCCATCGAGCAGACAGGAAGGCACCCCCCATGCGCATGCGTACGCTGCTCACCTCCCTGGCCACCGTCACCGCCGTGACCGGCGGGCTGGCCATTGCCGCTCCGGCCGCGTCGGGCAGTACCGCCGTCACCGGCGCCGTCGCCTCACCCCTCGCCGACCCGACCGTCGCGCCCGGCGGGAACTTCGACCTGGGGGTGTGGCAGCTCCAGGAGCCGGTGGGTTCCCCCGGCTCGCCCACGACGATCTCCTCGGCCCGGCTCCAGGGGGCCAACGGGTTCCAGGACTCGTACTTCTACACGGACACCCGTGACGGCGCGATGACCTTCTGGGCGCCGGAGAAGGGCGTCACCACGCCCAACTCCAACTACGCCCGCTCCGAACTGCGGGAGATGAACCGCAGCGGCAGCGCCGCCAACTGGTCGCTCAGCGGCACGCACACGATGAAGGCGACGCTACGGGTCGTCTCCGTCACGTCGAACGTCTGCGTCGGCCAGATCCACCTGGGCACCGGAGGCACGTCCACCAAGCCGCTGCTGGAGCTCTACTACCGGTCGAGCGGTGACATCGTCCTCGGCACGGAGAACTCGCCCGACGGCGGGCAGACGCTGCACACCGTCGGCAACGTGGCGGTCGGCAAGACGTGGAGCTACACGATCGGCGTCTCAGGCGGGAACACCATCAATCTGACGGTCAACGGGAGCACCACGCACTACGCCATCCCGTCGTCGTTCAACGCCTACAAGCAGTACTTCAAGGCCGGTTCGTACAACCAGTCGTCCTCCGACAGCACCACCAAGGGCGCCCGGGTCGCCTTCTACGGACTCACCGTCTCCCACAGCTGAGCGAGCCTCGACGGCCGACGCGGCCTGCGGCGGGGCAGACTGATCCCATGTCGTCACGCCGCAGGAGCTGCCCCGAGTGCCGTCGTGAAATCGCCGTCGTGGCCGGCCGGTTCGCGCGGCACGACCCGCCCGGCGCACGGGAGAGCGGGGACCTCGTGTCGTGCCCCGGCTCCCGCCGACAGGCGGAACTCGGGGCGGCCCAGCCCGCGTTGGACGGGTACGTGGTACCGGATTTCCCCGGCCAGATGCCGCTGTTCTAGGCGGCGGGGCACCGCCCGGCAGGGAACCTCAGTCCCCACGCTCTCCGGTTCCTCAGTTCCCCGCCACCGACTTCACCGCCACCGACACCGGCGCGGATCCACCGATCAGTTCCAGCGTCAGGCCGGCCGTCGCCGGGGTCTCCACCAACTCCGCGAGTACGGCGGCCACATCGTCGCGTGGGATCGAGCCGAGACCGGTGTGGGCCTCCAGCCGGACCAGGCCGGTGCCGGCGCCGTTCGTGAGCGAACCGGGGCGCAGGATCGTCCAGTCCAGGGCATCCAGGCCGCGTACGTACGCGTCGGCCTCGCCCTTGGCCCGCAGGTACACGTCGAACACGCCGTCCCCGGGGTGCGCCGGATCCGCGCCCATCGAGGACACGACGACATGACGTCGTACGCCCGCCAGGACCGCCGCGTCGGCGAACAGCACCGCCGAACCCCGGTCCACCGTGTCCTTGCGGGCCGTGCCGCTGTTCGGGCCCGCGCCCGCCGCGAAGACCGCCGCGTCCGCGCCCCGCAGCAGAGCCGCGACCTCCCCGACCGAGGCCGACTCCAGGTCGAGCACGAGCGGTTCGGCGCCCGCCGACCGTAGATCGTCGCTCTGTTCGGCCTTGCGGATGATGCCCGCGACCTCGTCACCGCGCGCGGCGAGCAGGCGCTCCAGCCGCAGCGCGATCTGACCATGACCTCCAGCGATGACAATGCGCATGCCTCCGACCGTACGCCCGGACGGCCGCACGCGCCGCATGACTTCAGCCGCGTCCCAGCAGCACACCCCCGCAGCGCATGCGCGGGGCACGCGAACACAAGCCCCAGCGCCTCAGGCGTACGCCCCGGCGCACGAACGGCAGCTCACGACACCTCGCCCCGCCCCTGCCGCGGCAGCCCCAACTCCGAGCCCGCCGCCGTGTTGCAGTACTCCCGCACCGCGCTCGTCCGTGCCACCACGCGCCCCCGGTGCACCACGATCCGGCTGTACGCCAGCGAGAGCGCACCCGCGAGCCGGTCGCCGCGCACCGCGAGCAGTTCGGCCGGAAATCCCGCCTCGACCCGCACCTCGGGCAGACCGAGCGCCGCCCGCGCCGACGAACTCACCGTGTCGTACGCGTCCTCGGGCCGCATCCCGTGCCGCGAGGCGAGTAGGTAGGCCGCCTCCAAAGGGTCGCCGCGACCCACGGGGTTGGACACGTCACGCAGGGCGCCGCT
>NZ_JAWOAI010000480.1:0-7563 GCF_033194735.1 Streptomyces sp. W16 | reverse complement strand
ACCGCCTCGCACCGTCCTCGACATCGGCTGCGGCGACGGCACGGCGGCGGCCATCGCCGCGCCCCTGCTCACCGGCCACCGCGTCGTCGGCGTCGACTGGTCCCAGGACGCCCTGGCCCGCGCCCGCACCCACCTCCCGTACGCGGTCCGCGGCGAACTCACCGCGTTACCACTCCGCACGGCCTGCGCCGACGCCGTGCTGTTCAGCGAGGTGATCGAGCATCTGGTCGACCCGGACACGGCGCTCGGCGAGATCCGTCGGATCCTGCGCCCGGGGGGCCATCTCATGCTGTCCACACCGAACTTGGCCGCCTGGTACAACCGCGCCCTGCTGCTCGCCGGCGTCCAGCCCGTGTTCTCGGAGGTGAGCCTGCGCGCCATCCACGGACGCCCGGGCAAGGAGGTCGTAGGGCATCTGCGGCTCTACACCCCGCGCGCGCTGCGGGAGTTCGTGACGGCGGCCGGCTTCGAGGTCGTAGGACTCAAGGGCGCCCCCTTCCACGGCGTACCGCGCCCACTACGTCCCCTCGACCGACTGGCCTGTGCCAGACCGCAGTTGGCGTCGATCCTGCTGTTGCACGCGCGGAAGACGTAGGGGGCGCGGCCGTGTGGTGGGGAGTGACCGCGGCCCTGTTGGCGAACGTGCTGTACAGCACCGGTTTCGTGCTGGAGAAACGGGCGCTCACGGCACTGCCCGAGGTGACGGTCCGTCAACCGGCCAGGCTGCTGCGGCTGGTGCTGGGCAGCCCGCTGTGGATCGGGGGATCCCTCGCCCTCGCCGCCGGGTTCGGCGCACAGCTCGCCGTGTACCGGACGCTGCCGATCGCCGCCGCACAGGGCATCTTCGTGTCCGGTCTGGTGCTGCTCGTGCTGCTGTCCGCGCGCATGCTCGGCGAGGAGACCAGCGGCCGGGAACGGTACGCGCTCGGTGCGATCCTCGCCGCCCTGCTGATGGTCGTACTGTCCCTCAAGGAGGGCTCGGACCACGTCAGCCGCGCCGCGCCCTATCCGCTGATCCTGTTGGTGTGCGTGCCCTCGCTCGCGGCCGGCCTCTGGCTGTACCGGTCCACCGAGCGCCGCGCGGCCCACCGGCATCGGCTGCCCACCACGGGCGTCGAATACGGCGTGGCGGTGGGCCTGTTGTACGGGGTCAGCTCGCTCGCCATCAAGGGGGTGTCGAGCTTCCTGACCACAAGTGACCTGGGCGGTGCGGTGGTTGACCTGCTGCGGTCGCCGTACCCGTATCTCCTGCTCTGCACGGGCGCGTTCGGCCTGGTGATGTCCCAGGCGGCGCTGCAGCGTTGCCGGGCCTCGCTGATCGTGCCGGTCTGCACGACGGTGACGAGCCTGTTCACGGCGGTGCTCGGCACACTCGCGTTCGGCGAGGCGCTGCCCCACGACCCGCTGCGCCTGGCCCTGCGGATCGGAGGCACGACCCTGGCGGTCACCGTCCTGCTCACCATGCCGAAGCACGACAACGCGCCTCAACGACCCGTCGAGGCCAAGGAGTTGACTCCCCCTTGAATCCGGACGACCCGCTGCTGAAGATCCTGGCCTGCCCGCTCGACAAGGGCCCGCTGCACCTGCTGCCCACGGACGCCCTCTACAACCCGCGCCTGCGCCGCCGTTACCCCATCGTCGACGGCATCCCGCAGCTACTGCCCTCCTCCGGAGAGCAAGTCACCGACGAAGCAGAGCACTTGGAACTCCTCAAACGGATGGCGCCATGACCCCCACGCGCACTCCCCGCACCCTCACCGCCCGCCTCGCGTCCCACCTCCCCACCCGCCTGGTCGCCGCCACCGCCCGCGCCGTATACCCCCGCTTCGAACCCGAACTGGCGCGCCTGGGCGACCTGTTGCCGCCCGACTGCGGCACGGCGGTGGACGTCGGCGGCTGGTACGGCCCCTGGACCCACCGTCTCTGCGGACACGCGCGCCAAGTGGTGACCGTCGAACCGGTCCCCCACCTGGCGCGACTGCTCGCCGCTGCCGCCCCCGCGAACGCCCGGGTGATCCCGGCCGCCGCCTCCGACCGCCCCGGCACCGCCCGCCTGTGGCTGCCGCCGGACGACGAGGGCGACCGGGGCGTGTCGTCGCTGGTCCGCCGGGACATCCACGCCCGCGCCGTGCACGTCCGCTGCGTCACGCTCGACGGGCTCGGCCTCAAGGACGTCGGCTTCATCAAGATCGACGTCGACGGCAGCGAACTGGCCGTCCTGCACGGCGCGACCGGCCTCCTGACCCGCGACCGCCCCGCGCTCTTCGTCGAACTGGAGTCACGTATCCAGCCGATCGCCCCGGTGGTGACGTATCTGTCGCTGCTCGGCTACGAGGGCTGGGTCCTGCCGGACAGGGGCAGGCGCTGGGTCCGGCTCGCGGCCTTCCCCCTGGAGGAGCACCAGGCCCGGACCTCGTACGTCGTCTCCCAGGGTCTGCTGCGCCGCGTGCTGCCCTTCGCGCGCGGCCCCCGCTACGTCAACTCGGTTCTGTTCCTCCCCGACGGCCGCAGTCCCGGTGCCAGCCCTGGCGCCGATGCCGATGCCGGTGTCAGTGCCGTGCGCGACGATGGATCGCATGCCCGACGCGAAACGCCCCGCGAGCCCCTTCAGCCCCCTCGACTTCCAACTCGTCCTGCTGCGCCGCATGGCGGACCACAACCCGGACCTGGTCGAGAACGCCCGTCATGAGCTGGGCGTCTCGATCGCCGACATGCGCGAGGCCAACAAGCGTTGGCAGGCGATGCTGCACTCCCCGAGAGGCCGGGCCGCAGCTTCCCGTTACCGCTCCGTCCTCGGCACCCCGGAGTCGACCACACAACGCAAGATCGGCGACCTGGAGTGCGAGGCCTGGCAGTGGCCCCTCTCGCTCTGGCCCGACCTCCGCTTCGAGGTGCTCACCGCCCCGAACGGCGCCGTATGGAACGAATGGCTGGTCCGCGCCCCGGGTACCGAAGGCCCCGCCCTCCACACTCTCGAAGACCTGACCCCCTGGTCCTGCACGGTCGACGAGGCGGCCCGCGCCTTCGCCCCCGCCCGCCCCCTGGAGGGCACGGCCCCGACCCGCTGGGGCCTGGCCTTCACCGCCCCGGACGGACAGGGCGTACGCCACCGGTGCGCGGCCGAGTTCACCTGGGGCCTGCTCCAGCGGACGGCGGTCAGCGAGTGACGGCAGCCGCGAGCACCGCGTCCACCACCACCGCCAACGACCCCGGATGCAGATCGAGGAAGAGATTCGGCTCGACGAGTTCCAGTTCCATCACACACGGCTCCCCGTCCGACCCGTCCACCAGGTCCACGCGGGCGTAGAGCAACTCAGGCGCATCCGGTACGGCGGCCAACGCCCGCTCGGCGACGGAGAGTTCGGCCTCGGTCGCGGTCCACGGCTCCAGGTCCGGGTGGGACACCTTGTCGTCGTCGTAGGCGGTGCCCCGCGCCAGCACGGCCCCCTTCCGCGAGGCGTGCACGAACCGCCCCCCGAAGAACAGGAGCGCCCGCTCCCCGCTGACGTCCACGTTCGTCAGATACGGCTGCACCATCGCGGTGAGCCCCTCCGCGTGCATGCGCTCCAGCTGTCGTACGGCCGTCTCGTGCTCGTCGGGTGTGTAGCGGGCGGCGAAGCGGGCGCCGGCGCCGGAGGTCGGCTTGACGACGTACTCGTGGTCGTCGGGGAGGTCGGCCGGGTCGCCGGGGGCGAGATAGCTGGTCGGTACGACGGGCACGCCGGCCGCCGCGAGGTCGCCGAGGTAGCGCTTGTCGGTGTTCCACCGCACGACCTGCACCGGATTGGCGAGCCGCGTCGCCTTGCCGACCCGCTCCGCCCAGGCCACGAACTCGGCCACCCGCCAGGTGTAGTCCCAGGTCGACCGGATGACGACGAGGTCGTGGGCGCCCCAGTCGGTCCCCTCGTCGTCCCACGGCGCGGCGACTGCCTCGGCCCCGGCCGCCCGCAACGCCTCCACGAGCACCGGGAGGTCGCGGTCCTTGCTGGGCACCGGACCGGGGTCGTAGGTGGCGAGCGCGATACGGGGCACGGGAGCCTCCAGCTTCGTACGGCGGTAGATCGTTTTCGCAGGGTAACCACGGCCCCCGCAACCGGGGCAACCGCATTGACCTTCCCCCTTGGTGAAGCCCCAGCATCGGTGACGGAACCGGAGAGACCCGGAGAGACAGGGGGCATGCATGAGCATGCTGACGATCGGGGCCTTCGCGCGGGCGTCCAGGCTGTCGCCGAAGGCGCTGCGGCTGTACGACGAGCTGGAGTTGCTGCGGCCTGCGCGCGTGGACCCCGACAGCGGATACCGGTACTACGCGGTCGAGCAGCTGGAGCGGGCGCGGCTGGTCGCGTGGCTGCGGCGGCTCGGGATGCCGCTGGCCGGGATCCGTGAGGTGTGCGCCCTCGAACCGGCCGCCGCCGCCCGCGAGATCCGCGCCTTCTGGGCCCGGGTCGAGACGGAGACGGCCGTACGGCGGGATCTCGCCGGGTTCCTCGTCGACCATCTCGCGGCCGTGGCGGCCGTACCCGGAAAGGACACCACCATGCTCGAACTGCGTTACTCCGCCCACTCGGACCGCGGTCAGGTCCGCCCCTCCAACCAGGACACGGCCTACGCGGGCGCGCGGCTGCTCGCGGTCGCCGACGGGTTCGGCCCGGCGGGCGGGCCCGCGAGCAGTGCGGCGGTGGAGGCGCTGCGTTTCCTGGACACCGAGGAGGTGCCGGCGGGCAATGTGCTCAACCTCCTGGAGGAGGCGGTACGGGGCGCCACCGACGCGGTCCGTGACGTGGCCGATCCGAGCCAGAACGGCACGACCCTGACCGCGCTGCTGTGGACGGGCTCGAAGCTGGCGCTCGTGCACATCGGGGACTCGCGCGCGTATCTGCTGCGCGAGGGCGGGCTGTTCCGGATCACCCACGACCACTCGGTCGTCCAGTCGCTGATCGACGAGGGCCGGCTGACCGCCGAGGAGGCCGGGTCCCACCCGCAGCGCTCCCTGCTCCTCAAGGCCCTCAACACAGGTGCCCCCGACCTGAAACTCCACGACACCCAGCGCGGCGACCGCTATCTGCTGTGCTCGGACGGCCTGACCGCGGTCGTCCCGGAGCACCGGATCCGCGAACTCCTCACCGCGGGCCAGGACCCGGAGGAGACGGTACGGTCCCTGGTCGACGCGGCGAACGAGGCCGGGGGTCCGGACAACATCAGTTGTGTGGTGGCGGACGTGGTGTAGGAACGGGGGTGTCCCCGAAGTCTGGGGACCTCTGTCCCCGACGACCAAGGAGTGCGCCGCGTGTCCACCCTCTTTCCGGCCCTGACGAACCCGGGCGAGCAGCCCGCTCTCAGGTTCGGTGACCGGTCCCTGACGTACGCGGAGCTGGGCGCGGCGGCGAACGCCCTCGCGGTCCGGTGCACGGGCAGCGAACGGGTCGCCGTGTGGGCCACCAACTCGCTGGAGACGGCGGTCGCCGTGGTGGCGGCACTGCGGGCCGGCGTGGCCGCGGTGCCGCTCAACCCGAAGTCGGGCGACAAGGAGCTCGGGCACATCCTGGCGGACAGCGCACCGACGCTGGTGCTGGCGGCTCCGGGCGACGAACTTCCTTCCGCCTTGCGGGAGTTGGAGCGCGTCGACATCGACGTGCGGGGTGCCGGGGGCGAGGGTCCGGCCGTCTCGCCCGGCGACGAGGACCCCGCCCTCGTCGTCTACACCTCCGGCACCACCGGCCCGCCCAAGGGTGCCGTGCTCCCGCGCCGGGCCGTCGCCTCGACGCTGGACGCGCTCGCCGACGCCTGGCAGTGGACCGGCGAGGACGTGCTCGTGCACGGGCTGCCGCTGTTCCATGTGCACGGTCTCGTGCTGGGCATCCTGGGCCCGCTGCGGCGCGGCGGCTCGGTGCGGCACCTGGGCAGGTTCAGCACGGAGGGTGTGGCGCGGGAGCTGAACGACGGGGCGACCATGCTGTTCGGCGTCCCGACGATGTACCACCGCATCGCGGAGACGCTCCCCGACGACCCCGAGCTCGCCAAGTCCCTTGCCCGGGCACGGTTGTTGGTCTCCGGTTCGGCCGCGCTGCCGGTCCACGACCACGAGCGGATCGCGTCGGTGACCGGCCGCCGGGTGATCGAGCGCTACGGCATGACGGAAACCCTCATGAACACCAGTGTCCGGGCGGACGGTGAGCCGCGCGCCGGGACGGTCGGGGTCCCGCTGCCCGGCGTGGAGCTGCGGCTGGTCGAGGAGGACGGCACGCTCCTTCCCGTCCACGACGGCGAGAGCGTGGGCGAGATCCAGGTACGCGGACCGAACCTGTTCACCGAGTACCTCAACCGGCCCGACGCGACGGCCGCCGCCTTCACCGCCGACGGCTGGTTCCGCACCGGCGACATGGCCGTGCGCGACCCCGACGGCTATGTCCGGATCGTCGGCCGCAAGGCCACCGACCTGATCAAGAGCGGGGGTTACAAGATCGGCGCGGGCGAGATCGAGAACGCGCTGCTCGAACACCCCGGGGTGCGCGAGGCCGCCGTCACCGGTGAACCGGACCCCGACCTGGGCGAGCGGATCGTGGCCTGGATCGTCCCGGCGGACCCCCAATCCCCGCCAGAACTCGCCGAGTTGGCCGACCACGTGGCGAGCCGCCTGGCCCCGCACAAGCGCCCCCGCGTCGTCCACCTCCTCACCGCGCTCCCCCGCAACGACATGGGGAAGATCCTCAAGCGCGCCCTGCCCCATGACTGACCGCCGGTCCGCCCGCGAGACCCTGGCCCTGGTCACGGACGACTCCACTTTCACCGAACTCCCCCACCCCGTACGGGAGTCCAAGCCCGACGGTCCTCTCGCCTGGCAGGGCTACGACGCCTCGCGGGCCCGCGCCGCCGAACGCACCGGCGAGTCGGAGTCGGTGGTGTGCGGTACGGCGACGGTCGGGGGCACGCGGGCGGTGCTGATCGCCTTCGAGTTCGGCTTCCTGGGCGGCTCGCTGGGCGAACGCACCGGGGACCGCCTGGAGGCGGCGTACACGTACGCCCGTGAACACCGGTTGCCGGTCGTGCCGTTGATCGCCACCGGGGGCAGCCGGATGCAGGAGGGCATGATCGCCCTCACCCAACTCCAGCGCGTGGCACGCCAGTCGGCGCTCACCAGGGAGGCCGGCCTCGCGCAGATCGCGGTACTGCGGGACCCGACCACGGGCGGCAGCTGGGCCACCCTGGGCGCGGGCGCCGACGTGATCCTGGCGCTGCCCGGCGCCCAGGTCGGCTTCGCGGGCTCCCGGGTACGCCCACCGGACGCGGACCCCACGGCGTACACGGCCGAGGCCCAGGTGGCGGCGGGCGCGGCCGACGCGATCGTAGAACCGGAACAACTGCGGAAGACCCTGGGGAGCTGGCTACGCCTGCTGACCACGCCGTGGCCGGGGCAGGCGCCGGTACCGACGGCTCTGCCGACAGCCGGACGGGAGGGCGTGTCACCCGCCGCCGACACGGACGTCCCAGCGCTGACCACACACCACACCCGACCGACCCCGCACGCCACGGACAGTCCCCCGGCGCCCCCACAGGAGGACGCGG
>NZ_JAWOAI010000479.1:0-7601 GCF_033194735.1 Streptomyces sp. W16 | reverse complement strand
ACGCGCGCGGTCAGGGCGGTGCCTGGGCGGGCGGGGGCGCGACCCCCGACCCGGTCGGCAGCGGTCCGGCGCATCCGGGTTTCCTCACCCGGGGCATCGAGGACAAGGACACCTACGTCTACCGGCGGGTGTTCACCGACGCCGTCCGTGCCGTCGACGCGCTGCGCGCCCGCACCGACCTCGTCGACCCGGACCGGGTCGCCCTGGTCGGCCCCAGCCAGGGCGGCGGCATCGCCCTCGCGGTCGCCGGACTGGTGCCCGGCCTGGCGGCGGCCCACTTCCAGTCGCCGTTCCTCTGCGACATCCGGCACGCCACCCGGCTCACCTCCGCCGAGCCGTACGCCGAGATCATCGGCTATCTGGGCGCCCGCCGGGACCTGGTGGAGCAGACCTTCGACACCCTCGGCTACTTCGACGGACTCGCCTTCGCCCGCCGCGCGAACGCCCCGGCCTGGTTCTCCGCCGGGCTGCGCGACGAGGTGTGCCCGCCGGTCACCGCGATCGCCGCCTACCACGCCTACGCCGGCCAAAAGGAGCTGCGGCTCTGGGAGTTCAACGGCCACGACGCCGGCGGGCCCGAGGACCTGGCCGTCGCACTGGGCGCGTTCGGCGCCCTCCTCAAGACGTCGTCCCATCCGCTGGTGCAGCCGTCCCCCGCACCGACCGCGTCATCCCGAAAGAAGGAACAATGAGAAGAATCAAGGGAGTTCGAAAGACGGTCGCGCTGGGCGCCACGCTCACGCTGGCCGCGCTGCTCTCCGCGTGCTCCAACGGCTCCTCCGCCGCCGGCGGTTCCAAGACCGTCAACTGGTGGACCTGGGACGACAAGCAGGCCGCCGCGTACAAGGTGTGCGCCACGGACTTCGAGAAGGCCAATCCCGGCACCAAGGTGAAGATCACGCAGTACAACGTGAACGACTACTTCACCAAGCTGACCGCCGGATTCGTGGCCGGCAGCGCGCCCGACGCCTTCCAGAACAGCGTCCAGTTCTTCCAGGCGTACGCCTCCCAGCACCAGTTGCTGGCGATGGACGACTACATCAAGAAGGACAAGTTCGACCTGTCGCGGTTCTCGGTCGGCGTGGACGCCTGGAAGTTCACCGACGGCAAGCAGTACGCCCTGCCCCTGGACTGGGCGGCGGCCGGCCTCTACTTCAACGACGACGCCGTCAAGAAGGCCGGATACACCGAGAAGGACGTCGACTCGCTCAACTGGAACCCCGACAACGGCGGCACGCTGGGCAAGATGATCGCCCACCTGACCATCGACACCAAGGGGCGCCGCGGCGACGAGAAGGGCTTCGACAAGTCCCGCGTCAAGACCTACGGCTACGGGGAGATCGCGGCCAAGGACTTCATCGGCCAGACCACCTGGAGCCCGCTGGTCAGCACCACGGGCTGGCGGCTGGGCGACAAGGCCAGCTGGCCGACAGAGTTCAACTACTCCGACCCGCGCTTCGTGAAGACCATGGACTGGATCCGCTCCCTGACGGACAAGGGCTACGCGCCCAAGATCGGGCAGTTCACCGACAGCGTCAGCGACGTCGACCTGCTCTCCTCCGGCAAGGTCGCGATGGAGACCGGCGGTTCGTGGGAGGCCTCGACCTTCGTGAAGATCCCCGGCCTCAAGGTCGGCATCGCGCCCACCCCCTACGGCCCCGACGGCAAGACCAGGTCGGTGCTGAGCAACTCCAACGGGAACAACATCTGGGCCGGCACCAAGAACCCCGACCTGGCCTGGAAGTGGGTCTCCTACATGGGCAGCGAGGCCTGCCAGTCCAAGGCCTCCCTGACCGGCACCTTCTTCCCGTCGATCCCGGCCTCCATGGACGCCTCGGCCAAGGCACTGGCCAAGACGGGCGTGGACCTGTCCGTCTTCACGGACATGATCAAGGACAAGGTTCTCTACCCGTCCCCGGTCTACGGCAACGGCGCGGCTCTCCAGGACGCCCTGCAGCCGCTGTTCCAGGGCTACTTCGCCGGGCAGAAGAGCGACTCCGTCTTCACGGACATGCAGAAGCAGAGCAAGCAGCTGCTCGCCAAGAAGTGACCCCACCACCCCTCCGCACTCCCTGTCCGACCGCCGGACGGGCCCACTGAGCCGGGCCCGTCCGGTGGAGCCGGACGATCGGAAAGGACTCTGCATGTCGGACACCACGGCGCGGATCCACATCCTGCGCGCGGCGGGCACCGCCCTCGTCGTGGAGCTCACCGAACCGGTGCCCAGGGTGCTGCACTGGGGCGCCGACCTGGGCGACCTCCCACAGGACGCCCTGGCCGCGCTCGCCCTGACCGGCGAACCCGCCGTGCTCAACAACTCCGTCGACGTCCCGCGCCGGTTCACCGTCTGGCCCACCGAGGCCGACGCCTGGTCGGGCACCCCGGCCCAGGAGGGCCATCTCGCCGGCGCGTTCGCCGCACCCCGGCTGACGCTGACCGACAGTTCCTACCAACCCCGGGCGGCGGGCGGGGAGTTGACCCTTCACCTCACCGACCCCGGAACCGGACTCGACGTCACCCTCTCCTACCGTCTGGAGCCCTCCGGAGTACTGGGCGTACGGACCACGCTCACCCGTCGGCCGGACGCAGACCCGGCGCCGTACGACCTGGCGCACATCACGACGCTGCTGCCGCTGCCGCGCCGGGCCTCGGAGGTCCTCGACTTCACCGGCAAGTGGAGCCGGGAGCGCTCACCCCAGCGGCAGCCGCTGGGCTTCGGCACCCATGCCCGTGAGGTGCGGCGGGGCAAGCCAGGACTGGACTCGCCGTACGTCATGGCGGTGGGCGTGCCCGGATTCGGCTTCCGCGACGGGGAGGTCTGGGCCGTTCACGTGGCCTGGAGCGGCGACCAGCGGTATCTGGCCGAGCAGTTGCCGGAGGGCGCGGGCACCCATGCGGCGGTGCTCGGCGGCGGCGAACTCCTGCGGGCCGGGGAGATCCGGCTCGCGCCCGGCGAGTCGTACACCGCTCCGGTCTGTCACTTCGCCTGGTCCGGCCAGGGCCTGGACGGGCTAGCCGACCGCTTCCACACCCTGCTCCGGGCCCGCCCCGCGCATCCTCGCGGCCCCCGCCCGGTGATCCTCAACAGCTGGGAGGCGGTGTACTTCGACCACGATCTGGACCGGCTGCTACGGCTGGCCGACCGGGCCGCCGAGGTCGGTGTCGAGCGGTTCGTGCTGGACGACGGCTGGTTCCGGGGCCGTCGTTCGGACGACGCCGGGCTCGGCGACTGGACCGTCGACCCGGTGGTGTGGCCCGAGGGGCTGACCCCGCTGGTGGACCATGTGCGCTCGCTCGGCATGCAGTTCGGGCTGTGGGTGGAGCCGGAGATGATCAACCTGGACTCCGACCTGGCCCGCGAGCATCCCGACTGGGTGCTGGGCCCCGCCCGTGGGGTCGGCCCCGCGGCACGTCATCAGCATGTGCTGGACCTGGCAAACCCCGATGCCTGGCAGTACCTGTTGGACGCGCTGGACGCGCTGGTGGAGAAGTACGCCATCGCCTATCTCAAGTGGGACCACAACCGGGAACTCCACGAGACCGTGCACTCCGCCGCCGACCGTCCGGTGGCACACGCCCAGGTGGTGGCCCTCTACCGGCTGATCGACGCGCTCCGGGAACGCCATCCCGCGCTGGAGATCGAGAGCTGCGCCGCCGGTGGCGGACGGGTCGACCTGGGCATCCTGGAACGGACCGACCGGGTCTGGGCCTCGGACTGCAACGACCCGGTGGAGCGCCAGACCATCCAACGCTGGACCGCGCAGCTGCTGCCCCCAGAACTGGTCGGCACCCATGTGGGCCCGCGCACCAGCCACACCACGGACCGCGTCAGCTCCGATCAACTCCGCCTGACCACAGCCCTGTTCGGGCACGCCGGCATCGAACAGGACCTCACCCGCTGCTCCCCCGAGGAACTCGCCCGGCTCACCGCCTGGACCGCGCTCCACCGTGAGCTGCGCCCGCTGCTCCACGGCGGTCGCACGGTCCGCGCCGACCTCGCCGACGACTCGACACTGCTGCACGGAGTCGTCGCCTATGACGGTTCGGCCGCGCTGTACTGCTGGGCGCGGCTCGCCACCTCCCCCGAGGGCCAGTACGGGCGAGTGCCGTTGCCCGGCTTGGACCCCGAGGCGACCTATCGGGTGCGGGTGCGCGCCGAGCTGGGCCGGCCGTCGTTCCACGAGGTGGCGGAACCCGCCTGGCTGCCCACGGCCCTCGACGACCGCCTGTCCCTCCCCGGCTCCGTACTCACCCTCGCCGGCCTGCCCCTGCCGAACCTCAACCCCGAGCAGGCCCTGCTCCTCGAACTCACGAGGACGGCCCGCTGACCGCACGCGGCGAGGCGTGCGGTCAGCGGGGCCGTCTGCCCACGGTGAGCAGATGGCCGCTGGTGCCGAGCAGGGTGGGCTCGCGCTCGATGTGGCGGCTGGCTGTCAGGACGGCCTCGCGCCGGTCCGGGTCGTCCAGCCAGTCCTCGATGCCGCCCATCAGCCAGGCGACGCCTTCGAGGCCGTACTGGCCCTCGACGGTGAGCGCCGCGTCCGCGAACTCCTCGGGGGCTTCGTGCGGTTCGGCGAAGTAGGCGGTCGTGAAGTGGCCGCCGTCCTCGGAGTCGTGGCGGCCCTCCTCCATCTCGCGGTCGATCCGCTCGCGGTGCCAGGCGGTGAAGTACAGCTCCTGTCTGAGCATGTCGTGCAGCCCCGCGAAGCGGTTGATGGTCGCCGCGACCACCAGTCCACCCGGCCGCGCCACTCGGCACGCCTCGGTCAACGCCCGTACGCGGTCCGCCCGTTCGGGCAGGTGATAGAGCGGCCCGAGCAGCAGCACCACGTCGTACGACGCGTCTTCGGCGGGCAGCGCCCTGGCGTCCCCGGTGCGGGCGTCGACCCCTGACAGTCGGCCCGCCTGTTCCACGTGTAGCGGTACGGGGTCGACGAGTTGGACCTCGTACCCGTCGCGCGCGAGCCACTCGGCGTGGATTCCGCTGCCTCCGCCGACGTCCAGCACCTGCGCGGGGGCCGTCGGCAGCAGGCGCCGCAGTACGTCCTGGGTCCGCCAGAACTCCAGCCGGTCGGAGCCCTGTCTGAGGCGGCCGTCCTCCTCACCGCGGGCGTAGTAGGCGAGGATCTCCTCGCGGACGGCAGGGCCTTGTGCGCGTGTCGTCTCGGTCATCGCCCCAGACTGCGATCCGGCGTGTCCGGCTCGCAACGGGATTCCGGCGCGCGGGCCGTCACGAGTCCCGACTCGTAGGCGAACACGACGAGTTGGGCCCGGTCGCGGGCACCGAGCTTGGTCATGGCCCGGCTGATGTGGGTCTTCGCCGTGAACGGGCTGATGACCATGTGGGCGGCGATCTCCTCGTTGGTGAGGCCGCGCGCGGCCAGGGCGGTGACCTCGCGTTCGCGGCGGGTGAGGTGCTCCAGGCCGGTGGCGGTGCAGCGGTCGGGGGGCCGGGAGACGAACTCGCCGATGAGGGTGCGGGTGATCGACGGGGAGAGCAGGGCCTCGCCACCGGCGACGATCCCGATCGCCTGGAGCAGGTCCGCCGGATCGGTGTCCTTCAGCAGGAAGCCACTGGCCCCTGCCCGCAGCGCCTCGAAGACGTACTCGTCCAGGCCGTAGTTGGTGAGGATGACGACCCGGACCGCGGCGAGGGCGGGGTCGGCGGCGATGCGGCGGGTCGCCTCGATACCCGTCATCACCGGCATCTGTACGTCTATCAGCGCGACGTCGGGCAGTTGCGCGCGGACGAGGGCGACGCCCTGTTCGCCGTTGGCCGCCTCGCCCACCACCTCGATGCCGTCCTCGGCGTCGAGAAGGGCGCGGAAGCCCGCGCGCATCAGCGCCTGGTCGTCCACGACCACGACCCGGATCATCCCGCCTCCCCCAGCGGCAGTTCGGCCCGTACCGCGAAACCGCCCTCCGCGCGCGGGGCGGTGTGCAGGGTGCCGCCCAACGCCGTGACGCGCTCGCGCATGCCGGTGAGACCGATGCCCGGCTTCGGCGGACAGCCCGGGTCGGCCGCCCCGTCGTCCTCCACCCGTATCGTCAAGTCGTCGTCGCCGTAGTCGAGTTGGACGCTGACCTTGGCAGGGCCCGCGTGCCGGGCCGCGTTGGTCAGGGCCTCCTGGACGATGCGGTACACCGCGCGGTCCACCGTCGCCGCGAGGGGGCGCTCCTCGCCCGTCACCGCGAGTTCCACGGCGAGGCCCGCCGCGCAAGCCCGCTCGACGAGCAGTTCGGGGGTTCCGGTGGGCTCCTCGGTGGTGCGCAGGATCTCCAGGGTGGCCCGCAGTTCCCGCATCGCCTCGCCGCCCGCCTCCTGAATGGCGAGCAGTGCGGGCGGCACCTCCTCACCGCGCTTGCGGGCGAGGTGGACGGCAACGCCCGCCTGGAGCTTGACGATCGAGATGCTGTGGGTGAGGGAGTCGTGCAACTCCCGCGCTATGCGCAGGCGTTCCTCGCCCGCGCGGCGCAACGCGACCTCCTCGCGGGTGCGTTCGGCCTCCAGGGCGCGCTGTTCGGTCTGGCGCAGATACGCCTGCCAGTTGCGGTCGGCGAGGCCGGTGACGACCGCGCACAGGAACCAGCCGGCGATGAGCGCGGTCCGCTCGACCACCTGCTGGGTCGTCGGCCCCGTCGCGAAGTACGCCGCCAGGAACAACCCACCCGCCCCGGCCGCCCAACCGCGGTGTCCCGCGCGGGCCGCCGTGTGCATCGCGGCGAGGACGGGCAGACCGGCGATCGGCCCCGGATGGGCGTGCAGGACGTAGGCCGCCTCCCCCACCGTGGCCACGGCGAGGACCGCGCGCGGAACCGTCTGGTAGAACGCCAGGGCCGCCGAGGCTAGCGCGACGAACGCGTAGTCGACGGCGGTGGTGTCCGGGTCGAAGGCGGCTACGGCCATGACGAGGGCGCCGATCACGACCGCGAGGGAAGCGTCGGCGAGGCGCCTGCGTGGGGTCACATCGACCGGGTACCCGCTCATGCCAGCACACTAGGCCGCCGCGCCGACACCGTCGTCAGCCCTGTGGACAACTCCTGGACTACTCCCCACGCAGTACTTCCCGGGCCCGCGCCACCCGGCCGACGCAGCGTCAACTCCCTTCGACCGTACGACGACCGGGGGCACCCGGGCAGCGCACGCTGCTGCCATGCCCACACCCTTCCGTCACACCCGGCCCCCGTCGCCGCAGTCCGCCACCGGCCGCACCGCCGAGGTCTTCGAGCAGATCGCCGTCGACTTCGGGATCGCACGCCCCCCGACCTTCGTGGTCCTGTCCTGCGCACCCGAACTCCTGGCGCCCGCCTGGGCGTTGATGCGGGAGTCGCTGATCGCGGGCGACGGCAGCCGCACCGGCAAGGAGCTGGCGGCCCTCGGTGTCTCACTCGCCAACAAGTGCCCGTTCTGCGCGGACGCGCACACCGTCCTGCTGCACGCCACCGGCGACCACGCCCTCGCCGAGCACCTGGCCCGCGGCGGCACACCGGAGGACGCGGAGCACGCGCGCGTGCTCGACTGGGGCCGCCGCACCCGGGTCCCGGGTGCGGCCCTGGCGCCGTACCCGTTCCCGCCCGAGCAGGCACCCGCCTACCTCGGC
>NZ_JAWOAI010000478.1:0-7618 GCF_033194735.1 Streptomyces sp. W16 | reverse complement strand
GGTCGCGCTGGTGCCCACGCCGGGCGGGATCGGGTCGGTGGAGGCCGCGCTGATCGTGGCGCTGGTCGCGGCGGGCGGTCCGGTCGCGGTGGCCACGGCGGTGGTGCTGGCGTACCGGATCATCACGGTCTGGATTCCCATCATCCCGGGTGCGTTGACGCTCGGCGCGCTGGTCCGACTGAGAGTCATCTGATTCACGACTCTTCTCAGACATCGTTGTAAAGCAGCATCAGCCCTGGTCGAAAGGTCGACCAGGGCTGATTCGCGTTTGCCTCAACCTCCTTGTTTTACTTTTTACTTGACTAGACATGACACCACGAGTTGACTGAAGAGCGTTGATTTGTCAGCCGAGGAGGCAGGACTGTCATGGGGGACGAGACGTTAGGCATCATCCTGGCGGGAGGCCGGGGCGAACGCGCCAAGCCGCTCACCCTCGCCTCGTCCGACTACATCCGCAGCAAGGCCCTCATCCCGTTCGTCGGCCGCTCCGTCGTCGAATGGCTCGTCGAGTCCTGCCGTGACCAGGGCATCCGCCGCTTCTACGTGATCGCCCAGGGCGCCGAGAACCACAGTCAGATCAAGCTCGTGCTCGGCCACGGCGAACGGTTCGGCGTGGAGATCCACTACTCCCGCGCCCGGCTCGACCGCTACAACGTCGGATCGGGCGCCGCCACCCTGCACAACCTCGAACAGTGGGACCTGACCGGCCGCGCCCTGGTGCTGCCGGTGGACTCCGTCTTCGAGTTCGACCTCAACACGCTGGTCGACACCCACGACGCCGCCGACGCCGTCGTGACCGTCGCCACCGTCGGCCGTACCCCCGAGGAGATCGCCGGCAAGTACGGCGTGATGCAGACCTCCTCGGACGGACAGGTGGCGGGATTCCTGGAGAAGCCCGACCTGGACCGCGTCCACCGCGTCTTCCCCGAGACCTCGCTGCCCGCGTCCGGCCGCACCCTGCCCACCAACGCCGGGATGTACCTGGTCGACTGCGGCCGGCTGCGGCTGGCCGCGCGCAACCCCGAGCTGATCCGGCTCGCCCAGCAGCGCCTGGACTGGGGCGGCGACCTGCTGCCCTGGCTGGTCGGGCGCGGACTGCCGGTCGCGGTCGCCCCCATCGACCGGCTCGGCGACCTCGGCAGCATCCCCGACTACCTCGCCACCCTCGGCGACGTCCTCGGCGGCCACTACCGCCGGATGAACCAGGCCATGGGCGCACCGACCAGCGCCGACCCGCGGTACTGGATCCACGAGTCCAGCCTGCGCACCAAGGACAGCGCGACCGGCACCACCCTGGCCCAGAAGATCTCCGAGGGCAGCGTCGTCATCGGCCCCGCCGTGCGCATCGGGCGCAACGCCGAGATCGGTCCCGGGGTGAAGCTGCGGTTCAGCGACATCGGCGACGGCGTCGACGTGGACGAGGGCGCCCGGCTGAGCCGGACGGCGATCGGCGACGGCGCCGTCGTCGGGCCGTACGCCCGCATCACCGACTCGTACGTCGGCCCGCTGGCCCGGGTGCACTCCGAGCGCGACAACCCGGTCCGGCTCCTCCATTCCGCCGTCGGCGAGGCCGCCGACCTGCGTCCCGGTACCCGGCTGACCGGGGTGAGCGTCTATCCGCGGCTGCGGGTCCCCGCCCTCACCGGCCTGCCCACCGGCACCCATCTGACCAGCTCCGACGACATCCTGCACTGGATCTGAGCGCGCCCCCGCCAACTCCCCCGCCCTTTCCGGCTCTTCCGCAGCCCCGTGGAGATCTCGATGGACAGCCCGATCGCAGTCATAGGAGGAACCGGCCGAGTAGGCCGGCTCGTCGCCCGGCAACTGCTCGCCCGTGGCGAGAGCGTCCGGGTCATCGGCCGCAGCACTCAGCGCGCCCGGCGGCACAATCCGCCCCTGGCCCAGTTCTTCGCGGCCGACGTACGCGCCCCCGCCACCGTCCGCACGCCCCTGCACGGCTGCTCGGCGGTCGTCTACATCGTGGAGCCGGGCACCGACGACGCCGGTCCCGACAGCCCCGAGACCACCCTGCACACCGGGGTCCGCCATGTCCTGGACGCCCTGCTCGCCGCCTCCGGCAGCCCGCACTTCGTGCTGGTCAGCCAGCGCCATGTGACCCGCCGCGACCACCCGATGAACGCCTACGGCCGGATGCTGGACTGGCGGCTGGCCGGCGAGGACGCGGTCCGCTCCTCCGGGCTGCCGTACACGGTGATCCGCCCGGGCTGGCTGACGGACGAGCCCGGCCACGGCCATCTGCACCTGGAGCAGGGCGATGTCGGCGACGGACGCGTGGCCCGCCCGCATGTGGCCGACGCCTGCGTCGAGGCGCTGTACTCGCCCGCCGCCCGCGGCGTGACCTTCGAGATGCGCAGCGAGGTGGGACCGGGCGCCGGCTCCCCGCCCTGGGACGAACTGTTCACCGGCCTCCGCGCCGACACTCCGACCGCGGCCCGGGCCGCACTCGCCTGAGGGTGGCAACCGATGTGTACGACACTCCGACCGACTCTGCGACAGATGCCATGACAGAACAGATGACCTTACGCCCCGACGAAGCCACCGGCACCTACGGCGGCCACACCTCCGACGTCACCACCGGCCGCCCGCAGCCGCTGGGGACCACCGTCGACAGCGACGGTGTCAACTTCTCGCTCTTCTCCGAACACGCCACCCGCGTCGACCTGTTGCTCTTCGAGCACTGCGACAGCCCGTACCCCTACCGCACCATCGCGCTCCTCCCCGACCGCCACCGCAGCTTCCACTTCTGGCACTGCCACGTCCGTGGCATCGGCGCCGGTCAGGTCTACGCCTTCCGCATCGACGGACCGCGCGACCTCAGTGCCCTGGGCAGCCGGTTCGACCAGCGGAAGGTACTGATCGACCCGTACGCACGGGCCAACGTCAACAGCCGCTGGGAGCGCACCCACGCCATCGGCCCCGGGGACAACGTCGAGAACTGCATGCGCAGTCTGGTCGTCGACCTGGACGACTACGACTGGGAGGGCGACACCCCGCTGCACACCCCGATGGCGGAGACCGTCGTCTACGAGATGCACGTGCGCGGCCTGACCGCCTCCCCCACCTCGGAGTGCGCGCGGCCCGGCACCTTCTCCGCCGTCATCGACAAGATCCCGCACCTGCGCGAACTCGGCATCACCGCCGTGGAGTTGCTGCCGGTCTTCGACTTCGACGAGACCCAGGTGCTGCGCACCGGACCCGACGGCACCCCGCTGCGCAACTACTGGGGCTACGACCCGTACGGCTTCTTCGCCCCGCACACCGGCTACTGCTCAAGCCCCCATCTCGCCACGCACATCACCGAGTTCCGCGACATGGTGAAGGCGTTCCACAAGGCGGGCATCGAGGTCATCCTCGACGTGGTCTTCAACCACACCAGCGAGGGCAACGAGTTCGGGCCGACGATCAGCTTCCGGGGCGCGGCCAACGAGGCGTACTACCACCTGTGGCCGCAGGACCGCTCGCACTACATGGACTTCACCGGGTGCGGCAACGCTGTCAACGCCAACCATCCGATGGTCACCAAGTTCATCGTGGAGTGCCTTGAGTACTGGGTGACCGAGCACCACATCGACGGCTTCCGCTTCGACCTCGCCTCCGAACTCTCCCGTGGGCCCCTCGGCTACGAGATGGCGGTGCCGCCGGCCCTGTGGGCGATCGAGCTGTCGCAGGTGCTGTCCGAGACGAAGATCATCGCGGAGCCGTGGGACGGCGGCGGCCTGTATCAGGTCGGCCGGTTCCCGGGGAAGCGCTGGGCACAGTGGAACGGCCCGTTCCGCGACGACGTACGACGGTTCGTGCGCGGCGACGCCGGCATGGTCGGCGAGGTCGCCTCCCGGCTCGGCGGCTCGGCCGACCTGTTCGCCGCCCAGGGTGAATTGCCCACCAACAGCATCAACTTCATCACCTGCCACGACGGCTTCACCCTCAACGACCTGGTCAGCTACAACGCGAAGCACAACCACGCCAACGGTGAGGCCAACGCCGACGGCGCGGACGAGAACTACAGCTGGAACTGCGGCGTCGAGGGCCCCACCGACGACTCCGACATCGAGTACCTGCGGGCCCGGCAGATCAAGAACCTGCTGTCCCTCCTGATGCTCAGCCGCGGTGTGCCGATGCTGCTGGCCGGCGACGAGTTCCGCAACAGCCAGGGCGGCAACAACAACGGCTACTGCCAGGACAACCAGACCTCCTGGCTCGACTGGAACCAGGCCAGGAAGGAGAAGGAGACGACCGGCTTCACCCAGCGCGTCGTCCAGCTCCGCAAGCGCTACCGCGCCCTGCGCGAACCCCAGTTCTTCTCCGAACGCCTCAACTCCCGCTCCCAGCCCGACATCACCTGGCACGGCACCCGGCTCCACCAACCCGGCTGGGACGACCCCAACGCCCGGGTGCTGGCCTGCACCTACGGCGGTTTCGACGGCGACCCGGACCTGCATCTGATCCTCAACATGTACCACCTGGGGCTCGACTTCGAGCTGCCCGACATCCCCGGCCACCACTGGCACCGCGTGCTCGACACGGCCCGCCCCGGCCCCTACGACATCCTTCCGCCCGGAGAAGAGGAGCTGGTCGCCGGTCCGACCCACCACGCCCAGGGCCGCAGCGTCGTCCTGCTCGCGTCCCTGCCCGACGAGAAGGGCACCTGAGATGAGTGCACCTGCCCAACGACGCATCCAATCCGACACGCTCGCCGGCTACATCACCTACTACAGCCCGACCGGCCGCCGCTTCGGCCTGCGCACCTCGGACGAACGGGAGTTCACGGTCCACCTGCCCGCGAACGCGGTCTCGCGCATCGTCCGCAACCTCGGCGACGACTACCGCGACACCACCGCCGACACCGTCGACATGCTGGCCGAGGGCCGTTACGTCTTCGCGTACGGCATCCTCTACGAGTGGGAGGGCGGCTCCCGGTTCGAGGCCAAGGAGATCACCTTCCCGGAGGAGACCCGCGGCCAGTACGTCTTCGAGCACCCGAACTGGTGGGTGCAACAGGCCGCCGCCATCGCCGACTTCTACCTGCGCGGCCACTTCCCCGACGGCGTGTACGACTGGCGCGGGTTCCGCACCCATCTCACGCTCAGCGGCACCCATCTGCCGGACTTCGCCGGCGCGGACGTACGCCAGGAGACCGACACCATCTCCCGGCTGGTCTACGGCCTGGCCACCGCGTACCTGCTGACCGGCAAGGACCGCTTCCTGGAGGCGGCCGAGGCCGGCACCGAGTACCTGCGCGAACACATGCGGGTGGACGACACCGCCGACGGGATCACCTACTGGTACCACGGCATCGACATCACGTCCTCCGGCCACCGTCCGGTCTTCGCCTCGGAGTTCGGCGACGACTTCGACGCGATCCCGATGTACGAGCAGATCTACGCGCTCGCCGGTCCCACCCAGACGTTCCGCATCACCGGCGACCCGCGGATCCTGCAGGACATCGACCGGACGGTCGAGCTGTTCCAGAAGTACTTCCGCGATCCCGTGCGCGGCGGGTTCTTCTCACACCTCGACCCGATCACGCTCGACCCGAACGCCGACTCGCTGGGCCGCAACCGGTCCCGCAAGAACTGGAACTCGGTCGGCGACCACGCCCCGGCGTATCTGATCAACGCCTATCTGGCGACGGGCCGTTCGGACTTCGCCGCGCTGCTGGAGGAGACCGCGGACACCATCGTGGAGCGGTTCCCGGACGAGCCGAACAGCCCCTTCGTCCAGGAGCGCTTCCACGCCGACTGGAGTCCGGACCGGACCTGGGGCTGGCAGCAGGACCGGGCGGTCGTCGGCCACAACCTGAAGATCGCCTGGAACCTGACCCGCATCAAGTCCCTGCACGACAAGCCCGAGTACGCCACGACCGCCGAGCGCATCGCCGAGATCATGCCGGCGGTGGGCAGCGACGGGTTGCGCGGCGGCTGGCTGGACGTGGTCGAGCGGCAGCCCGACCCGGACAGCGGCATCCACCGTATGGTGTGGCACGACCGCAAGGCCTGGTGGCAGCAGGAGCAGGCGATCCTCGCCTATCTGATCCTGGCCGGCACCACCGGCGACCCGGAGCAGCTGCGGCTGGCGCGCGAGGCGGCGGCGTTCTACAACGCCTTCTTCCTCGACTACCAGGACGGCGGCGTCTACTTCAACGTGCTGGCGAACGGCATCCCGTACCTGCTGGGCACCGAACGCCTCAAGGGCAGCCACGCGATGGCCGGTTACCACGCGCTGGAGCTGTGCTACCTGTCGGCTGCCTACACCGGGCTGCTGCTCAGCGACGACCCGGTCACCCTGCACTTCAAGCCGCGCCCGGAGGACCTGCCGGGCCGGGTGCTGCGGGTGGCGCCGGACCTGCTGCCGGCCGGCTCGGTGGAGCTGACCCGGGTGTGGGTCGACGACCAGCCGTACCACAACTTCGACGGCAAGGACCTGACGGTCGTGCTGCCGCGAGGCGACGAACCCGTGCGGGTGCGCGTCGAGTTGGAGCCGGCCTCGATGCGGCTGCGGATGCGCACCTCGTTCGACGGCGGCACCGCGCACGTCGTCTGCCACGGCGTGATCGACGCGGCCGAACTGGGCAAGTTCCGCCGCGTCCTGGCCGAGGTCATGGCGGCGACCCCGCAGCGCGTGGAGTTCCATCTGTGCGAGGTCGGGGGCATGTGCCGGCCCGCCATCAACGAGCTGCTGTTCCAGCGCACCAAGGCGGGCCTGGACGTCGACTTCGTCATCGTGGGCTGCGCGCTGCCGGACGTGGCGGACGCCCTGCTCGCGACGGACGCCTTCCTGCTGGCTGGGGGTGACGAGTGCAACCATGAGTGACCTCGCGACCATCACCCTCCCATTACCCCCGATGCGCACCCCGGGGGCACCGCCGGGCACCTCCGCCGGGCTCCCCGCCTACTGCCGCGAGCTGTTCGGCGACTTCACCCGCGCCGACCAGCGGCGCTGGGGCGAGGTGTATGTGCGCGGGCTGCTGGATGTGCCCGGGCGCAAGACGCCCGCCCGGATCTCCGAGCAGGTGCTCGGGAAGCGTGCCGTGCAGCAGATCCAGCAGTTCGTGAACCAGAGTCCGTGGGCGTCCGCTCCCGTGCGGGGGCGGCTCGCCCGGCAGGTGGTGCGGGCCTTCCGCGCCGAGGCCTGGTCCGTCGACGAGGTCGTCTTCGCCAAGAACGGTGACCGGTCGGTGGGCGTGGCCCGCCAGTACGCGGCCTCCCAGGAACGGACGGTGAACTGCCAACTGGCGCTCGCCGCCTCGCTGGTGGGCCAGGCGGGCGGGGTCCCGGTGAACTGGCGGCTGCTGCTGCCGGCCCGCTGGGACCGCGACGAACGGCTGCGCGGCCAGGCCCACGTACCGGTGCAGGAACGCTGCCGGCCACGCTGGAGCTACGTCCTGGAAGCGCTCGACGCGATGCTCGACGAGTGGTCGCTGGAACCGCTGCCGGTGCTGGCCGACTGGCGCTGCGAGAGCGACCCGGACCCGCTGCTGCGCGGTCTTGAGGCGCGCGGCCTGGGCTATCTCGTGCAGGCGGCACCGCACACCCCGGTGCTGCTGCCCCGGCGGCAGGCCGCCACCCCCGGGATGCGCGGGACGCTCGCCGAACTCGCC
>NZ_JAWOAI010000477.1:0-7686 GCF_033194735.1 Streptomyces sp. W16 | reverse complement strand
GTCGCCCTCCTCGCCGACCACGTGCCGGCGCTCGGCCACCGGCTCGGCGGACCCCTCGCAGCCCAGGCCGCCCGGCTCTGGTTCGACATCCTCGTCACCAGCGTCCCGCTGCCCGGCATCGGCCTCAAACTCGGCGGCAACCCGGTCACCGCCGTCTTCCCGTTCGCCCCGCTGGCCCGCGGTCAGTCGCTCGCGGTCGCCGTCTCCACTTTCCGGGGACACGTCCACTACGGGCTCGTCGCGGACGCGGCGGCCGTACCGGATCTCGATCTGTTCGCCCGTGCCCTCACCGAGGAGGTGGAGACACTCATCACCGCCTGTGGGTCGTGACGCGGAACGAGTTTGGTGCTGGGGCCCGGCGCTCCGTAAAATTCCGTGTTCGACGGCCGCGCGATCGGAGCGCCGCCGCGGAGGACCCAAGGAAACGGCAGCGCGATGACGGTGACAGAGAACGGCTCCACGACCCCGGACGAGGTCGTGTACGGGCCCGGCATCGACCCCGAGCGGCTGGCCGTCTGCCTCAGCGTGCTCGACGAACTGGAGAAGATCGACGTCGACCACCCCGACGCGATCACCGTCCGCCGGGCCACCGCCGGCATCTACCGCAGCGTCAAGCAGCGCCGTCGCCAGGACCGCCGGGCCGCGAAGACCGCGCACGACAAGGCCGTCACCGAGTCCACCGCGACCGGCTCCGCGCAGCGCATCGACGACGAGACCGAGGGTCTGCTCCCGTCGTCGGTGACGGAGGAGGGCCGGATCGCCGGGATACTGCAGCGCCCGCGCTCCTGCTACACCTGCAAGACCCGGTACGTGGAAGTCGACTACTTCTACCACCAGCTCTGTCCTGACTGCGCCCGCCTCAACCGCGAGAAGCGCGACGTCCACGCCGACCTCACCGGCAAGCGCGCCCTGCTCACCGGCGGCCGAGCCAAGATCGGCATGTACATCGCGCTGAGGCTGCTGCGCGACGGCGCCCACACCACGATCACCACGCGTTTCCCGAAGGACGCCATCCGCCGCTTCAAGGCCATGGACGACTCGGCGGACTGGCTGCACCGCCTGGAGGTCGTCGGCATGGACCTGCGCGACCCGGCCCAGGCCGTCGCCCTCGCCGACCAGATCGCCGCGACGGGCCCGCTCGACATCCTCATCAACAACGCGACGCAGACCGTACGGCGACTGCCCTCCGCCTACGCCGCCCTCGTCGACGGCGAGAGCGCCCCGCTGCCCGCCGGTGCGCTGCCCGCCCACCAGGTCATCGGCGCCTTCGGCTCCGGCGCGGTCGACGGACTTGCCGCGCTGCCCGTCGGCATCAGCGGCCTCGACGCCCAGCAGGTCGCCGACCTCGCCCTGGTCGCGGGCAACGCCAGCGTCGCCCGGCACCTCGACGGCACCGCCATCGACGCCGGCGGCCTGGTCCCCGACGTGGTCGACACCAACACCTGGGTGCAGACCATCGAGCAGATCTCCCCGGTGGAGCTGCTTGAGACCCAACTCTGCAACTACACCGCGCCGTTCATCCTGATCAGCAAGCTCCGCCCCGCCATGGCCGCCGCCGCCAAGGCCGCGACCAGCGGACGCGCGTACATCGTCAACGTCTCCGCGATGGAGGGCGTCTTCGGCCGCGGCTACAAGGGCGCCGGACACCCCAACACCAACGCCGCCAAGGCCGCGATGAACATGGTGACCCGCACCAGCGGCCAGGAGATGTTCCAGACCGACGGCATCCTCATGACCTCGGTCGACACCGGCTGGATCACCGACGAACGCCCCCACTACGACAAGCTCCGCCTCGCCGAGGAGGGCTTCCACGCACCACTCGACCTGGTCGACGGCGCCGCCCGGGTTTACGATCCGATTGTGTGCGGCGAACAGGGCGAGGACCTGTACGGCGTCTTCCTGAAGGACTACGCGCCCGGCAAGTGGTAACCCGCCACCCCGGACACGGGTCCCGGTGACCGCCGGGTTCCGGCCCTGGTGAGCGTCGCGCGAGGAGTTCCCATGGCCAGTCCGCACGGCATCGATCCGAGGGCCTTCAAGGACCCGCGCAACCACTACCCGACCGACGACGAGTTCTACGCGAGCGACCGCCCGGCCCACCCCGTCCTGCCGGAGGACCGCCCGCGCGGCGGTGGGCCCACGACCGCGGTGAAGCACCGCGGGACCTGGGCCACGGTCGCGCTCGTCGCCGGGATCGTCCTGCTGATCCTTGTGGGGATCGCCCTGTTCCCGTGATTGCCGGGGCCGCTATGAATGAGGCGGCGCTGCCGACCTCAGCCGGTCGTGGACGGCGTATCCGCCCGACGCGTACGCCGCCCGCACCCGCGTCCCGCCGTCCACCAGCAGATCCGCCCCGGTGATCCACTCGGCCTGGTCGGAGGCCAGCCACAGCACGGCCCGTGCGATGTCGGCAGGCTCCCCGATCCGGCCGAGCGGCAGCCCGGCGGCGACCTCCGCCTCACCCGGCTCCCACACGAACCGGGCCATCTCCGTGCGCACGAGCCCGGGGGAGACGGAGTTGACCCGCACCCTCGGCGCGAGTTCACCTGCGAGCTGCTGCGTGAGGTGAAGGAGCGCCGCCTTGCTGGTGGAGTACGCCCCCACGCTCGGCCCGACATGACCGGCACCCTCGGTGCACACGTTGACCACCGCGCCGCCGTGCTCCCGCATCCACGCCCGCCAGACGCACTGCACCAACCGCAGCGGCGCCTCGACGTTCACGGTGAACGCCGACCGCCAGGCATCCGGATCGGCTTCCATCAGCGGGCCGTACGGCTGGTTCGTCGCCGCGTTGTTGACCACCACGTCGATCCGCCCGAAGGCGCGCAGCGCGAACTCCGACAACTCCCGCAGGTGTTGGGGATCGCCGACATCCCCGGCCAGCCCGACACCGCCCAACTCCTCCGCGGCGCGCGCCACTTCACCGGCGTCCCGGGCGCTCACACACACCAGCGCCCCGGCCCCGGCGAACCCCTCGGCGACCGCGCGACCGATCCCCCGCGTACCCCCGGTGACCAGGACGGCACGGCCCCGCAGACCGTACGACGACGACGTCATCGCCGTACGATCTCATGACGGACCGTCAGTCGACAGCCCCCAGGCGGGAGTTGGGCAGTCGGGAGTTCCGGGCGGCGACTATGCCCAGGACCGTGCGCCAGTCCTCCAGGACCCCGGCGTCGAGGCCGACGACCTTGGCCGCGTCGTCGGCCTGGCGGAGGGTGATCGCGTCGTCGGCGAGTGGATCGCGCTCGAAGGCCGCGGACTCGGCGCGGGACAACGGGCCGCCCTGGGCCCGGAGCGTCAGCGTGCTCTGTGCGGACAGGTCGTGGTCCGGTGCCGCGGTGGCGAGATAGCGCTTCGCGGGCACGTGCAGACGGACCAGCCGGGCGACCCGTGCGCCGAGCAGGGCGTGCACCGCGTCCGCCGCGTGGTCGGCGTGCCCGGCGTCGTCGCCGGGTTGCAGGAGATGTCCTATGTCGTGGACCAGACCGGCGACCTGAAGTTCCTTGTCGGCGGGGCGACTTCGGCGCAACAGCGCGGCCGTCTGCAGCGAGTGGTCGTGCAGATCGACCGGATCACCGCTCCGGTCCGGGGTGTCCCAGGCACCCCGGCAGGCGTACAGCAGGTCCATCAGCTCCTCGACGCTGCGCAACTCCATGCGTCAGTCCTCCCGCGAGACAGCCTGTGCGGAACGCCAGGAGATCATGGCGAGCTTTCGGCGCAGCCAACGGGACCTGAACTGCGCGACGCCTTCAGTGACGTGGATCGCCCCGTACGACACCGCGATTCGTCGAGCGGCGAGTGCCGGCCAAGGCGGGGCCAGGGCCGGTCGATCTCTGCCGACGTCAACGGTCCGTCAGTACACGATCAAGTGCCGACCGGCCTGCGGGCCCCCAGTTCGGCTTGCCGCCGGGCAGGCCGCGGTCCCCGTTCTGGCCCATCAGCATCAGGAACAGGCTCTTCATGGCGGCCAGCCCGCGCGCCCGTCGTACCGTCGCCTCGTCCGCCTGCGCGTAGCTGTCGAAGAACCGTGGGACGCCGCCCGCGGGGAGCAGCAGCCAGGCGGCCACAAGGTCCCATGCCGGGTCGCCGGCGAAGATCGCGCCGAAGTCGACGATGCCCGCCAGTGTTCCGTCCGCGACGACGACGTTCGCGGGGTGCAGGTCGCCGTGCACCCACACCCGCGGGCCCGCCCAGTCGGGAGTCGCCACCGCGTCGTCCCATACGGCCCGGATGTCGTCCTCGGCGAAGCGGCCGAGGTCCACGGCCCGCAGGAAGTGCTCGAAGCCGTCCGTGCACTTCCTGGGGTGAGCGCCGTAGTCCGAGGCGTCCGGCGCGTCGGCGGGCGCCTCCGTGTGCAGCGCCTTGAGGAAGGCCGCCAGCGTGTCGGCCGCGTGGTCGCCGCGGGTGATCGAGCCGTGGTCCAGCGGGGTGCCTTCGACCCATGTCATGACGGTCCAGACCTTGGGGAAGCGCTCGGAGGGTGCTCCGTTCCGCACCGGGGTCGGGATCGGAAGCGGCAGGCGCGGGGCCAGCACCGGCAGCCAGCGGCGCTCCTTGAACTGCAGATCGGGGAGGTTGTCCATCCGCTGCATCCGGACGGCCAACTCGTCCCCGAGGCGCCACATCTGATTGCCCCAGCCGCCCTCCACCTCGCGGATGGGTAACTCGGCCAGGTCCGGATGCTGTTCCCGCAGCAGCTCGCGGACCAGATCCTCGCTGATCTCAATCTCGGATTCGATCATGCGGAGTCACGGTACTTGAAGCAGGCGGAGCCGACCTTGCCCTTGGGAAGATCCAGCGACGAGGCCGGCCTGTCAGGCCGCCCCTTCGGTATCTGTCCTTCGAAGGGCTTCGGCCGCAACGTCGGTCGTACGTCGGCGGGTCATGACGGCCGCCCGCCGAACTGCCAGTTGTGCACCTCGATGTCTGCGTACCGGTCCGGGGCCAGGATGGCGCGTGCCGTGTCCGGGTCCGGCGCCCGGACCAACGCCGCCGTGCCCAGTCAAGTGGCGCCGTCGTCGGACAGCAGCGGCCCGTAGGCGATCAGCTCGTCCCGGTCGGGCGGCGCCGCGAGGTCGGTGGCCTGCGCCGTGCCGGGACCGAGACCGAGCACCAGGTAACGGTTGCCGCCGGTCCGGCCGCCGGGGAAGTCCCACATGGTGCGCCCCAGCAGGTTGCGCCACCGCCGCAGCAGCACGTCCCGGTAGACGCCGGCCTGATGGCCGGGCTCGTCGAAGGCGAACGCGCGGGCGGCGGCGGGATCGGGCAGGTCGAGGATGTGCACGCTGCCGGTGGGTGTGTCGCCGTCGTCGGCGAGGGTCGGACCCCGGGCGATCATCTCCCTCGCGTACCGGTCCATGTAGGACCAATGCTCTTCCAGCAACTCGTGGCGCAGCGGCAGGGATCCGGGCCGGTCTCGGTGGTAGCAGAAGAACTCCATGTCCACAGGGTCTCTTCGAGGAGGCGACCAGGGCCAGCGGGTTTCACTGCGACGACTGCTCGGTGGCCTCGCCCGGAGTGCGCTGCCGGTGCCCAGGGCCGAGCGCGTTTGTCGATCAGCCACCACACTGGTCGAGAGGGTAGCTGCACGGTTTCTATTCTTTACCCCATGTTTTCAGCCCCATCGAGCGGCAGGCCGCTCATTTGGTTAGTCTGAGGCGGACGGACAGCGACAAGGGGTCCCACCCACACCCATGGTCCGTCCCGGGACAAGCCGGTCACAACGGCCTGCTCTCACACGAGTAACCGGCGCCACCGCGTCCGAACTGCCTTCAACCCACACCCGAGCGGGCCTCAGGTACCGGACCGGAGAACGGCCGGTATGCCCCGAGGGTGACCCGACACATAAGGAGTGCGCGGTGACACCGGAGAAGACGAATCGCGAGCAACGCCCCAAGGAACAGACGGAGCGTGCGGGCCACCGGTCCGACGAGCTCGGCAGCCTGGCTGTGTGGGCCCGCTCGGCCCCCATCCGCCTCGCCGGCTACGAGGACGACCTCGCCGAGCCCCACATCCTGCCCAGCGTGGACTGACCCCCACCGGACCCTTCGCGATCGCCGACAGCATGGGCGTGCGAAAATCATGTCCATGCTGATCAGAGAAGCCGCGGCCGACGACTGGCCGCGGATCTGGCCTTTCTGGCACCGGATCGTCGCTGCCGGCGACACCTACACCTGGGCCCGGGACACCTCCGAAGAGGCGGCCCGGGCCCTGTGGACGTCCCCGCCCAAGCGCGTGTACGTCGCCGAGGACGAGAGCGGGACGATCGTCGGCTCCGCCTTCGTCACCCCCAACTACGGCGGCCCCGCCGAACGCATCGCCAACGCCGGCTTCATGGTCGACCCCGACCACGGCGGCCGGGGCATCGGCCGCGCCCTCGCCGAACACATCCTCACCGCCGCCCGCGAGCAGGGCTTCCGGGGCATGGTCTTCAACGCGGTCGTCGAAACCAACCCCGCCGTAAGACTCTGGCTCTCCCTCGGCTTCACGATCCTGGGCACGGTGCCGGACGCCTTCGACCATCCCCGGGACGGCCGCGTGGGCCTGCACGTCATGTACCGCGCTCTTTAGCCGAGCGGCGCCGTCCGCACCCAGGGGCGCAGCCTCTCCAACTCCTCGGCCAGGTCCAGCAGCGCCGCCTCCGAACCCGGCCGCCCCACCAGCTGTACGGCACAGGGCGCGCCCGAGGGCAGCGTGCCGAACGGGACCGACATCGCGGGCCAGCCGGTGAGGTTCCACGGGGGAGTCATCGGCGAGTAGTTGGTGTTGGCCAGCACATTCCGCAGCCAGC
Organism: Streptomyces sp. W16; assembly: GCF_033194735.1. Classification (NCBI taxonomy): domain Bacteria; kingdom Bacillati; phylum Actinomycetota; class Actinomycetes; order Kitasatosporales; family Streptomycetaceae; genus Streptomyces; species Streptomyces sp. W16. The sequence continues at coordinate 893 of NZ_JAWOAI010000477.1, read as the reverse complement.
CCCGCTCGTGCCACGGCCCGGCTTTGGGGGAGCGGCGGGCCAGCGCCGCCGTCAACAGGATGTCGTACTCGGCGAAGAACGGCGTGAGGCGTTCCCGCAGCTGCTCCCGGCCCTTGCCGGTACGGACGCTCTTCACGAAGCGGCGCCCGATGGCCGCGTGCACCCGGGTCCGCCGCGTCAGCTTCCGCGGGTCGAGCCCCGCCGCGTCCACCGAGGTGCCCGCCGTCCAGTGCGCGAGCGAGGTGGTGCTCAGGGACATGGGATACGGCGGATCGGCGCGGTGCAGCGCGTGACCCGCCTCGGCCAGCAGCCCGGCCGCCTCCCGGACGGCGGTCGTATACGGCTTGCTGACGGCGACTCCGGCGAGCGGACTGCGCACGGAGACGGCGATGTTGCGGGCGGTGGGCTCGTCGGGGCGTACGACCTCGGTGTCCGCGATGACCGAGAACATCAGCCGGGCGTCCTCGACGGTCGTCGCCAGGGGGCCGTTCTCGGACATTCCGAACCAGTCGCCGTCGCCGATGCCGGCCGGGACGACCCCGAACCCCGGCTTGATCGTGACCAGGCCGCAGTTGGCCGCCGGGATACGCAGGGAGCCCATGCCGTCGTTGCCGAGCGCGATCGGCACCATGCCCGCCGCGACCGCCGCCGCGCTGCCGCCCGAGGAACCTCCTGCGGTGCGGGTGATGTCCCACGGGTTGCGGGCCGTGCCGTGGACGCCCTCGGTGGTGCCGAAGACACACAGCTCGGGCACGTTTGTCAGCCCCACGACCACCGCGCCCGCCGCGCGCAGCCGGGCCACGGTGACATGGTCGTGGTCGGCCGGGGTGTCCGGGGTCGCGGCGGAGCCGACCCGGGTGGACTCGCCGGTCACGGCGAGGTTGTCCTTCACG
>NZ_JAWOAI010000476.1:0-7694 GCF_033194735.1 Streptomyces sp. W16 | reverse complement strand
GGCCGCCGGTGCCGTCGCGGTCCACCTCGCACGGCTGCCAGCCGTCGGCGGTCCACGCCTCCCAGACCAGGGGCGGTTGGCGCGGGTCGACGCCGACTCCGTCGACGCGGCTGTCGAGTTCGAGGGCGAGGGCGCAGTGCGGGACGGCGGCGGTCAGGCCGAACAGCATCGAGTCGCCGGGGTCGGGCGACTCGGCGAAGCACATCACATGGTTGCCCTCGGCCAGGTCGTGGGTCCGGTCGACCACCTGCTTGCCCCGGTGCTGCACCACGAGATGCCGCAACGCGCAGGGGACGACGGCGAGTTCACGCTCGGTGGCGAAGACGACCGCCTCCTCGCCCTCGGTGCGCATCGTCGCCACCTCGGTGCCGAGCGGCACCTGCACCGGTTCCTCCTGGGGCGCCGACAGCCAGAACGTGACGTCGGTGCGGGCCGCGGACGGCGGGAAGAGCGTGATGCCGACCAGGTCGAGAAAGGCCAAGTGGTTCTTGTCCGGCACCCGGTTGAGGCGGTAGACGATCTGGTCGGCCATGTGCGCGACCGTCTCGACGAGGGTGACGCCGGGGTCGGAGACGTTGTGGTCGGTCCACTCCGGGGCGCGCTGCTGGATGTAGCGCTTGGCGTCGTCGACGAACTGCTGGAAGCGCCGGTCGTCGAGGTTCGGGGAGGGCAGAGCCATCGGTCAGTAGTCGCTTTCAGCAGCCGTGCCGGGCGTACCGGGGATGTCGTCCGGCTCGTCGTGGGACGGGATGACGTAGAAGGGGAAGACGAGGCTGCGAGGGTTGTTGGTGCCGCGGATCGAGTAGCGGACGTCGATGTACAGCACGCTCTGCTCGGTGCCAGCTGTGACCTCGACGTCCTCGACCTCGATACGCGGCTCCCAGCGGTCGAGGCTGACGTGCACCTCGTGCTGGATACGGCCCGCGGTCTGCTCGTTGACCGGCGCGAACACCAGGTCGTGGATCGCGCAGCCGAAGTCGGGCCGCATCGGGCGCTCGCCCGGTGCCGTGGACAGCACGAGCCGGATCGCCTCCTCCACCTCACGCTCCCCGCTGACCAGCGCGATACCGCCGGTCGGCCCGATGCGCAGTGGGAACGACCAGCCCGAGCCCACGAATTGTTCGGCCATCAGCCAACACCCGCCTGTTCCTTGCCTGTTCGGGCGCTCATGCCGGAATCACCATCGGGACAAGGCCGTTGAGGGTGACCACGCCCATGATCGGCACGGTGACGGCCCGAATGCCCACGTTCGCAATGGAGTTGATCTGCACACTCGCGCCCGCGGTGAGCATCGCGTTACCGATCGCCTTCATGTTGAGGGCGCCCATCGCGTCCAACGTGATCGCTCCGGCGGTCGACTTGACGTTGACCAGCCCCCGCCCCTCGATGTTCAGCGGCCCGCCGCTCTTGATGGTCAGACTGCGCCGGGCACTGAGGGTGAGATCGTGACCGGCTTCGACCGACACCGAGCGGCTGCCCTTGATGGTGACGTCGCCCTTGCTGTCCACGACGATCTCGGTGTTCGTGCGGTCCAGGGTGATGGTCAACTGCTTGTCCCCGGAGGTCAGTCGGACACCCTGCTTACGACCGCCGGTCTTCTGGCTGAGCAGGTCCAGCCGGTTGCCGTCCCGGTCGGAGAGGGTGTGCCGGCTCGCCTTCTTCCGTACGGCGTCGTGCAGGGGCACATCACCGACGACGGTCGGCTTGTCCTTGCCGTTGTAGAGCCCGCCGATCACGAACGGATGGTCAAGTGCCCCCCGGTCGAAGGCGACCAGCACCTCGTCGTTGACGTCCATCGGGAACACCCCGCCGCCACCGAGCCCGCCCAGCTGCACGGTTCGGGTCCAGTCGCTGACGTACGTGTCGTCGAGCCACGGGAACTGCAGCCGCACCCGCCCCTGCTTGAGCGGGTCATTGACGTCCGTGACAAGGGCGTTGGCCACTCCGGGCAGCCGGGGCGCGGTCTCCGAACCGCCCGAGGCGAGCCCGTACAGCGAGCGCCACTGCCGTCCGCTGACCGTCACCCAGGTCTCGTAGTGCTTGCCGTCGCCGAAGACGTGCCGTACGGAGGTGACCGTGTACTTGCCCTCGAAGGGTGTCCCCACGTCCGCGAGCGCGACCGGAACTCCCGGGCGCAGCTTGGGATTTCCGCGCGCGACGACCTCCAGCTCGGCGAAGGAGGACGTCACGTCGTCGGCGAGGGCGTCGGCGGCGAACTTGACCTCGGTCTGCTTGTCGTAGGGCGTGCCCGTCTCGACCAGCTTGGCCGTCTTGAACTTTCCGGCCGCCGCACCCGGGGTGGTGCCGATGCCGATGGCCGGATTCGAGGCTCCGGGCGAGGTGGCGGTGAGCTTCTTCTTGGTGGTGACGTCCCAGCCGCGCGACTCGACGGTGGCGACCTGGTCGGCGGCGGTCACGGCGGCGCGCAGCCGCAGGATGTCGTGCCCGGCCTGGAGCACGAACGGGCTCTTGTCGCCGTCGGTGTCGGGGGACGGCGCACCGGACGACGGCTTCGGCGCCACGAACTGGAACTTGCCGTCCGCGTCGACCGACATCACCATCTCGTTCTCGTCCGCGAGCCGCGCGAGAAAGTCCCAATCGGTCACGTTGGACTGGGAGATGAACTCGTACACCGTGCGGGTCGAGGTGATCCGCCCGATCGGCACCCCGTCCTGGGCGGCCAGCTTGCGGGCGATGTCGGACGCGCTCTGGTTGCGGTAGGCGGCCACCCGGCGCTGCCGCAGCAGCCGGTGCCCGAAGTCGTAACCGCGCACGACGGTGAAGGTGCCGGTGCCGTCGTAGTCCGCCTCAAGTCCGGTGACCTCACCGGTCAGCAGCGGATCGGAGGCACCCTGTCCGTCGGCCACCGGTGCGATGACCACCTTCGTCCCGAAGGTGACACCGAGCTTGCCGAGGATCAGGCGGTACGGGTCCCGGAAGGTGAGCCGGAACGCGGCCGGGACGCCGACACCCTGGTCGACGTAGCTGTCGACGAGGCAACGGGCGTACTCGGAAGGGAGTTTGGCGCCGCCGATCTTCACCTCGACGACGTTGGAGAAAGCGGACTTCACCATCAGGAACGCACCTCCTCGGCGGCGGGCAGCACGAGTTCGACACCGTTCGCGAGCCGCGTCGGGTCGTCGATCCCGTTGGCCTCGGCGATCGCCCGCCACGCGGCGGAGTCGCCGTACTCCCGCCAGGCCAGCGACTGCAACGAGTCGCCCGCCACGACCCGGTGCACGCGCCGTGCGGTGAGCGCGCCCGAAGTCGGGTTCTGGCCCTTGGTGTTGCTCGGGATCTCGTGCAGTTGGAGCCGGCAGGTGGCGCGGATGGGCACGCCGGTGGTCCCGAAGAGGGAGTAGGCGGCCTCGACGGAGGAGACGTAGGCGGTGAACCGGGCGGTGGAGAAGGACCCCCACTGGAACACCACCCACGGCGGTGAAGGCTGCTTGGCGGCAATGGACTTGGTGGTCACGTCGCAACAGGCGAGCAGCGACTCGACCTTCTTCAGCACCGAGTTGCTGGACGGCTCGTCGGAGGAGTCCAGGAAGATCTCCACGCCCATCTCACGTGGTTCCGAACCCATGAACTCCGGTAGCGAACCGTCCCGTTCGATCTGTGCCGGGGTCGACTTCCACTGGGCGCGGCGGGTCAGCGACAGCTGCGCCGGGTTGAAGTCGAAGGCGAAGGTCTTGATGAGCCCGCCCGGGGTGGTACTGCCCCCGACGGGCGGTTCGTGGATCGCGAGGCTGGCACGGACGAGGCTCTTGCCCGCGCCTTTGCTGGTGGCCATGGTCTGCTTCCCTCCCCCGCTCAGTCCGTGAACCCGTGGTGGGCGATCTCCAGCACCTCGGTGGCGACCGCCGGTCCGGCCGGGTCGAGGGAGGGCCCCTGCCAGCTCACCGGCAGCACGTCGATCAGCCCCCAGTGCGCGACCTCCGACCCGTCCGCGCGCAGCGCCGCGATCTGCCCGGTGGGGCGCCTGATCCCGGTCTGCACGGAGGAGATCCACTTGGCGACCTTCGAGGTGTCCGGGGTGAGCGGGCGGGTCAGCCGGATGGTGGAGAAGGTGACGCGGGTGGGCAGTTGCCACACGAAGCCGTTGTTGCCGCCTTCCTGCCGGTGCTCGATCTCCACCTGCGACGACAGCCCTTCGCACCCGTTGAAGTAGCCGAGGCTCTCGCCGTCGATGCTGAGGGTGAACCAGATGGTGGAGCCCGGGTCGAGGCGGGACATCGGGGGTGGGCCTTTCTGTCGTTGCGGTGCGTTGCGGTGCGTTGCGGTGCGTTGCGGTGCCGGGCGGTGGGGCTGCGGTGCGGTGCCGTGCCGTGCCGGTCAGTGGCGGGGGTCTCGGAGCTTGCCGATCCGTTCGCGGTCCAGGCGCAGTTCCGTGCGGATCAGGCGGGTGATGCGGCCGATGATCCGGTGCACGAGTTCGTCGAGCTGGAAGTCGGTGAGGTCCCGGGGGTCGAACTGACCGGCGGGGACGGCTTCGTAGGCGGGTGGAGGGGAGGCGGCGACGGTGGTTGATGAGGAGTAGGGGGGTGGCGGTGGGTCCGAGGGTGGAGACGACTGTGAGGGGGGTGGGGTGTAGGCCGGTGGGGGGCTCGCAGGGGGAACGGCAGGGGCGATGGAGGGGCCGAGGGTGGCGGCGATGCCGGCGCTGATACCGGTGCGAGCGCCGAGTGCCTTCCTGGCTGGGCGGACCCGGTCGAGGGTCGAGGAGACCGCGGAGGAGAAGCTGCGTTGGACCGGGAGGGCGTGGGTCGGGGCGGCGGGGATGGAGGTGGACGTGAAGGGGGCGGCGGTGCGGCGGCCGGGGGTTGCAGGGCCGTGGGCAAGTGGGGCGGGTGAGGTGGGGAGGGGGACGGAGACCGGGAGGGGGATGTGGGGTGCGGGTGCGGGGGTGGCGAGGCGTAGGGGTACTACGGGTATGACGGGGATGCTTGGCGCTGTGGGGATGCCGGAGAATCCGGGGGTCCTGGGTAGTACGGGGGTGACCGGGGCTCCGTGGGTGCTGGGGGCTGCGGGAGTTCCGGGTACTACGGGAGTTCTGGGTACTACGGGTGGTGCGGTGTGCCCGATGGGTGTGGCGGGCCTGTCGGGGGTGGTGCGGCGGTGACGTTGTACGGGGGTGAAGGACGACGGGGGTGCGAGGCGCTGCGCCGAGGGCGGGGTACGGAGCGAACCGGTGGGGGGTGCAGGTGTGGTGGGTGCGGGTGTCGCGGGTGCCTGCGGGGCGGGGCGGGGTGTGGTGAGCGGGGGTGCGGTGAGAGAGGGCGCGGTGAGCGGGGGTTGGGTGGGGGAGGTCCCGAGGGGAAGCGTGAGGTCGGGTGCGGTCGGGCCGGGCTGAGTCGGCTTCGTGGCACGGAGCTGAGTCGTGGCTGAGCGCGGGGTCATGGCCGAGGGCGCGGGCTGGGCTGAGGACGCCGTCGCGGCTGGGGGTGGAGTGAGAGCTGGGGGTGGAGTCAAGGCCGAGGCCCGGGGTCCGGCCGGGGACGGGCTCATGGCCGAGGGTGGAGTCGTTGCAGAGGACGGAGTCGCAACCGGGGACGGAGTCACAACCGGGGACCGGGGCCCGGCCGGGGACGGCGGAGTCAGGGCCGAGGACGAGGCCGGGGACGGCGTCACGATCGACGTCGGATGCGGAGCCGGGGGCGGGCTCATCGCCGGGGCTGCGGTCGACCCGTCCGCGGTGGTGGAACGCGCAGCGGGTGAGGGAATGTGCGGGGGCGGCACAGACGTGCTCGAAGCGACGCTTCGCTGGACCGTCAGCCCCTGACCCGATGCCGGCGGGGGTGTCGAGTCGGCCGGGGCTCCGGTCAGTCGCTCTGCGGGGGTCGGGCGCACGGCAGGCGGGTGCGTGGCGCCTGGCCCCGTGGTGACCGACGGAACCTGAGGAACAGGCCCAACAGGCAGGCCGGGCACCGCACTTCGCCGAACCATCGGCTCCGAACCCGCCGTCGGCAAGGCAGTCGAACCAGCCGGGACACCAGCCCGCCCGTCCACGATGCTCGGGCGCACGACAGACGCAGGCATGGCGCCTGGAACCGTGGTCACCGACGGAACCTGAGGAACAGGCCCAACAGGCAGGCCGGGCACCGCACTTCGCCGAACCATCGGCTCCGAACCCGCCGTCGGCAAGGCAGTCGAACCAGCCGGGACACCAGCCCGCCCGTCCGCGACGGTCGGGCGCACGACAGACGAGGGCATAGCACCTGGCCCCGTGGTCACCGAAGGAACCTGAGGAACAGGCCCAACAGGCAGGCCGGGCACCGCACTTCGCCGAACCGTCCGCTCCGAACCCGCCGTCGGCGACGCAGTCGAGCGGGCCGGGACTGCGGTCGGCCGGTGTGTGGCGCTGGGGCGGGTGGTTGCCGAGGAGGCCTGTGCTGCCGGCGTGCTCGGGGTGACGCCGTGTCGGGGCGTCGGCTCCGAACCCGGTGTCGTCGGGGCTGCGGTGGGCCGCTGCGCGGTGGCTGGGTGCGTGCCGGGTGGGTGTGCGGTGGTCGGGAACGTGGTGGTGGCCGAAGGGGCGGTCGCCGAGGGTGCCTGAGGAGGCGGTGCAGGCGTGCTCGGGGCCACGCTGCGTTGGATCGCCGGACCCTGCACCTGCCCCTGTCCCGGCCCCTTCTCCCATGTCGGTCTCGAACCTGAGCTCCCCGTGGCCGTCGGCGGGATCGGCGAGCCGGTGAGGGGCTTGGCGTCTGCGGGCGTCGTGGCGACGGGAGCGCCGAGAGGTGAGCGGCGCAGGGCGGGGGTAATCGCCGCCGGAGCCGGGGAGTTGGAGGCCCGCGAGGGCGGAGGCGGGGCGGATGTTGCCGAACCTGACGCCGGAACGGGAACCGGAGCCGTGACCGAATCGCCTTGCGGAGAAAGGGCGTTGGTTGTCCCGGCCGGTGCGGCCTGAGCGGCCGGACGCGGCATTGGCTGCCGTGTCTCGTTCGGGTGTGTGGTGAGCGGGGCACCGAGGGGTACGCGGGGCGCGGAACTGCGTTGGATCTGGGGCGCGGGAGGGGTCGTAGGACCATGGGTTGGAATGTTGCCCGATTCCACAGGGGCCGCCGTTGCCGCCGGGGTGTGGGAGCGAGGTTCGGCGGTGCCGCCGTCATGCAGGGCGGAAGCGCTCACCGCGCGTTGTCCGGGCGTCGAGGCGCGAAAGGTGTCCGGTGGCATCGGTGGCGTCGGGGCGGCAACCGTCGTATCCGGCGTGGTGATCGCCCGTTGCACGCTGTTCGTTCCGTGCCCACTTCCGGAAACGGGAGCCGCGCCGCGCCCCGTGCCGGGGTCGCCGGGCTCGTCACCACCCCCTGCCGGACGCAGCTGCGGAGTCTCGGACCGAGCCGAAGGCACTTGCGGCGCAGCCGAGTTGGCCGTCAGCGGGCGTTGCACAGCAGGCTTCGCCGCACCGGGGCCTACGGCTGCCGTCCCACTCCGGTCACCCGAACCGCCCCCGGCGGCAGCCGAGTTCCGTCGGGCGACGAGCCGCCGCTGTACCGCAGCCGCTCCTCCCCCGGCCCGCGTCAACGACCCCGGCCGAGGAGGCTCCGAGGACACCGGGGTCACCCGTACACCCGAAGCCGGCCGCACCGCGCCGACCACGGGTTCCGACCCACCCCGCGCGAGCGGCACCGCCCGCTGCACGACCGGCCCGGACAACCCCCGCCCCGCAAGGGCGCGCGTACTCGTACCGA
>NZ_JAWOAI010000475.1:0-7714 GCF_033194735.1 Streptomyces sp. W16 | reverse complement strand
GGGGCGCGGCGGATGCAGCAGCCTCGCCGTCGCCCGCTCGCAGATCATCCGGACCCGTTCCGTGGGCAGCCCGAGCAGTGCGGCGGCCTGTTCCTCGGCGACCCCCTCGTACAGCCTGAGGACCACGATCAGCCGCTCCTGGGGTGCCAGAGCGCCCAACGGGCTGTCGGGGTGCGGGCGGGCCCGGCCGAGGCCGCCGTACTGGTGCCAGGCCCCGCGCGCGAAGCGGCTGGCCAGATACTGCCGGGCGCGGTCGTACGGGTCCTCCCCGCGCAGCCGGTCCCAGCACGCGTACGTGTGGGCAAGCGACAGCGTCAGCAGGCGTCGCGCGCGCGGGTTGTCGTCCGTGGCCTCCGCGGTGAGCAGTGTGGCGGCATGCAGCAGCCGCCCTGCCGCGCCCGCGACGAACGCATCGAACTCCCGGGCCCGGCGGGCGCCTTGGGACACCTGCCGTTCGCGCACCATGCCCTCCCCCCTGATGGCCCCGGTCTCATCTGAGGCCAGGGCTGTCGTGAGGTCAAGAGTTCGGTACGAAGGGGCGGGAGTCGGGCACCACGCGCGTGTGCCCACACCCGTCAGGGACAGGGATCAGGAAACCGGCGGTCAGGAAGCGGACGGCGGCTCGTTGCCCGGCATCGCCATCCGCGCGGAGAGGGCGGTGTTGAAGCGCGTGAGGAGCGTGCAGAACGCCTCGCGCTCCTCCGGCGCCCAGTCGTGTGTCAACTCGTCCATCAACTGACGCCTGGACGAACGGACTTCCTCCAGTCGCGACTGCCCGCGCGGGGACAGCTGCAGCACCACCGCGCGGCCGTCCTCGGGGTGCGAGGTGCGCTTGACGAGCCCGGTGTCGACGAGCGGAGCCACCTGCCGGGTGACCGTCGACGAGTCGATCCCCATGCTCGCCGCGAGCGCCTTGACGCCCATCGGGCCTTCCTTGTCGAGGCGGTTGAGCAGCAGATACGCGGCGCGGTCCATGGAGTTGCGCACCTGTCCGACTCCACCGAGCCGGGTCTGTTCGGCACGGCGGGCGAACACCGCCACCTCGTGCTGCAGCGTGTCGAGGAGACCGGGGTCACCGACGGTCGTCATGTCCATCGACATTTCAGGTGTTGTGGGCATGGCCGGAGGCTCGCTTCATGAAGGGGGTGCTGGGTTGGGGGACAGGGTACGCGGATGGAAGGCGGCCCGTACCGGCGCTGCGCAAACCAGTCTCGGAGCTTGGTCACAGCCGTGGCGCGCGCCTGTGAACTGCGATGCTTGAGGCATGAGCTACAGCACGGCTGACTCCTTGCGACCCGTCACCCTCGACGATGTGCGCGGCGCCCAGAAGATGCTCACGGGCGTGGCGCGGGTGACCGCGATGGAAGGCAGCAGGCACCTGACCCAGCTCGTCGGCTCACCGGTGCACTTCAAGTGCGAGAACCTCCAGCGCACGGGCTCCTTCAAGCTGCGCGGCGCCTACGTCCGTATCGCCGGACTGCTGCCCGAGGAACGCGCCGCCGGTGTCGTCGCCGCGAGCGCCGGCAACCACGCCCAGGGCGTCGCCCTCGCCTCCGCGCTCCTCGGCGTGCGCTCCACGGTGTTCATGCCCAAGGGCGCGCCCCTGCCGAAGATCAGCGCCACCAAGGAGTACGGCGCCGAGGTGCGCCTGCACGGCCATGTGGTCGACGAGACGCTGGCCGCCGCGCAGGAGTACGCCCAGGAGACGGGCGCGGTGTTCATCCACCCCTTCGACCACCCGGACGTCATCGCGGGCCAGGGCACGGTCGGCCTGGAGATCCTGGACCAGTGCCCCGAGGTGCGCACGATCGTGGTCGGGATCGGCGGCGGCGGACTCGCGGCCGGTGTCGCGGTCGCCGTGAAGGCGCTGCGGCCCGACGTGCGGATCGTGGGCGTGCAGGCGGCGGGCGCCGCCGCGTTTGTGCCCTCGCTGGCGGCCGGACGCCCGGTGTCGATCCAGCACCCGGCGACGATGGCCGACGGCATCAAGGTCGGCAGGCCCGGTGACGTGCCGTTCGCGATTGTCGCCGATCTGGTGGACGAGGTCCGCACGGTCACTGAGAACGAACTGTCCACCGCGCTGCTGCTGTGCCTGGAGCGGGCCAAGCTGGTCGTCGAACCGGCCGGTGCCAGCCCGGTCGCGGCGCTGCTGAGCGATCCGCGGAGCTTCGAGGGACCGGTCGTCGCGCTGCTGTCCGGCGGGAACGTCGACCCGCTGCTGCTCCAGCGCATCCTGCGCCACGGCATGTCCGCGCAGGGCCGCTACCTGGCCGTGACGCTGCGCCTGACGGACCGGCCGGGGGCGCTCGCGACGCTTCTCGGGGTGTTGTCAGTGGTCGACGCTAACGTCCTCGATGTGAGTCACGTCCGGACCGACCCACGGCTCGGGCTCACGGAGGTGGAGGTCGAGCTGCACCTGGAGACGAAGGGGCCGGTGCACTGCGCCGAGGTCGGCCAGGCCCTGCGCGACGCGGGATACACGGTCATCGACTGAGGTCAGGGCCCGTTCGTCAGCTGTTCCGTCACTCGTTCGAGAAAACCCATTGAGAGACGCGATACATCGCGTTATGGTGTGTCTCGTGCCACCGCTCTGCGCGACAAACGGCACAAACCTAGGCTTTTCGAAGAATCCCCGACGACGTGGAGACTGATATGCCAGGCGCCATCTATGCCGAAGGCCTGGTGAAAACCTTCGGCGATGTGAAAGCTCTGGACGGCGTCGACCTCGATGTCCCCGAGGGCACCGTGCTGGGTCTGCTCGGGCCCAACGGCGCGGGCAAGACGACCGCCGTCCGCTGTCTGACCACCCTGCTGCGACCCGACAGCGGCAAGTTGATCGTGGCCGGCCTCGACGTGCTCAAGCAGCCCAACGAAGTGCGGCGTTCCATCGGCCTCTCCGGCCAGTTCGCCGCGGTCGACGAATACCTGACCGGCAGGGAGAACCTGCAGATGGTCGGCCAGCTCTACCAGATGAAGGCCAAGGCCGCGAAGGCCCGTGCGGACGAACTGCTCGACCAGTTCAACCTCGCGGACGCCGCCGACCGCACGGCCAAGACCTACTCCGGAGGCATGCGCCGCCGACTCGACCTGGCGGCGGCGCTCGTCGTCTCCCCGCCCGTGATGTTCATGGACGAGCCGACCACAGGCCTCGACCCGCGCAACCGCCAGATGCTGTGGGAGGTCATCAAACGGCTCGTCTCCGGCGGCACGACACTGCTGCTGACCACGCAGTATCTGGAAGAGGCCGACCATCTCGCGCACGACATCGCGGTCGTCGACCATGGCAAGGTCATCGCCCGCGGCACCTCCGACCAGCTCAAGGCCCGCACCGGCGGCGAGCGCGTGGAGGTCGTCGTGCACGAGCGCGACCACATCCCGATCGCCTCGGAGGTGCTGCGCGGCTTCGGCAAGGGCGACACCACCGTCGAGGAGCACACCCGCAAGCTCACCGTGCCCGTCACCGGCGGCGCGAAGCTCCTCGCCGAGGTCATCCGCGAACTCGACACCCGCGGCATCGAGATAGATGACATCGGCCTGCGCCGCCCCACCCTCGACGACGTGTTCCTCTCCCTGACGGGCCACCTGGCCGAGGAGAAGACCGAGGAGAACGGCGCGGACACCAACCCGGACACCAAGGACCGCAAGCACAAGAAGGAGGCCGCGAAGTGAGTGCCGTCACCGACGCCGTGCCGGTCGCGGCACCGAGCAGCGCGCTGGGCCAGTCCGTGCACGACTCCCTGGTCGTCGCCAAACGGAATCTGATCCGCATGAGCCGGATTCCCGAGATGGTGATCTTCGGGCTGATCCAGCCCATCATGTTCGTGGTGCTGTTCACCTACGTCTTCGGCGGTTCCATGCAGATCGGCGGCAGCACCAGCGCCACCGACTACAAGAACTTCCTGATGGCGGGCATCTTCGCGCAGACCGTCACGTTCGCCACCGCCAGTTCCGGCGCGGGCATCGCCGACGACATGCACAAGGGCCTCATCGACCGCTTCCGCTCGCTGCCCATGGCGCGTGGCGCGGTGCTGACCGGGCGGACGCTCGCCGACCTCGTGCAGACCGCGCTGACCCTCCTGGTCCTCGCGGTGGTCGCCCTGCTGGTCGGCTGGCGGGTCGGCTCGGACGGGGGCACCAACGCCGGCAAGGTCCTCGGCGCCTTCGGCCTGCTGCTTCTGCTCGGATACGCGTTCACCTGGATCGGCGCCCTGATCGGGCTCAGCGTCCGTACACCGGAGGCGGCCACCTCCGGCGGACTGATCTGGCTCTTCCCGGTGACCTTCATCTCGAATGCGTTCGTGGACACCAGCCACATGACCCCGTGGCTGCGCCACATCGCCGAGTGGAACCCGTTCAGCGCCACCGTGCAGGCCTGCCGGATGCTCTTCGCCAACCCGGGACAGTCGCCCTCGGACGCCTGGCCCATGGTGCACCCGGTGTGGGCCTCACTGATCTACTCGCTCCTGATCATCCTCATATTCCGGACGCTGGCGGTGCGGAAGTACCGCTCGGCGACGGCCTGAGGAGAGACACAGGGCGTCGACCCGAGCAGGAGGCATGACGAAACCCCCGGCGCCGCAAGGCCGCAGGGGGCTCGTCGAAGGCGATGGACCGGTCCCGCGGGTCAGCCGTTGTACGGCTCGGCCTTGAGGATCGTCACCGAAGCCTTCTTGCCGTTGGGCAGCTCGTACTGCGCGTCCTGGCCGACCTTGTGGCCGAGCACGCCGGAGCCCAGCGGGGACTGCGGCGAGTACGTCTCGATGTCGGCGCTCGCGTACTCGCGCGAGGCAAGCAGGAAGGTCATCGTGTCGTCCTTGTCGCCGTCGAAGGCGATCGTGACTACCATGCCGGGCGCGACCGCGCCGTCCGCCGACGCCGGAGCCTCGCCGACCTTGGCCTTCTCCAGGAGCTGGATCAGCTGGCGGATGCGGAGCTCCTGCTTGCCCTGCTCCTCCTTGGCCGCGTGGTACCCGCCGTTCTCGCGCAGGTCGCCCTCCTCGCGCGCGGCCGCGATCTTCACGGTGATCTCGGCGCGCGCGGGACCAGACAGGTACTCCAGCTCGTCCTTGAGCTTGGTGTACGCCTCCTGCGTGAGCCAGGTGACGTCTTCGCTGGTCTGGGTCACAGGTGCTCCTCGTAGGTACTGGGAATACAAAGCATCGCCCTACCCAGAAGAATGTTCCTTCATGGAAGGGCGAAACCACGAGCCTAACAATTCAACGGCGTCAGGGGGAGGACATAAGGCACCAGAAATACGTCAACGCAGGTCAATGCCTACACAACAAGGGTGACGTCAGTCGGAGTGACAGCCCAGCAGCTCGGCCGTGGTGCCCCTGGCCGTCGTGCGTAGGGTGACGACCTTGTCGATGCGGGTCGCGGAGCCGCCGAAGCGGAAGTCGGCGCGACCCACCTCGGACTGGTCGGCGGCCTGCGACCGCAGGGTGCAGTAGCCGCTGGTGCCCGAGTCCTTGTGGACCTCCAGATGCACCTTGACCTCGTTGCCCGAGGCCTGGAAAGTGATCACTTCGGCGCTGATCTTGGTCTCGACGACATAGTGGTAGGCGAAGTACCCGACGAGGACGAGCACGGCCGCCGCGAGGACGGCACCGGCGACCTTGAGCTTGTGGTCGGCACGCTCGTCCGACGAGTGGCCGTAGCGGCCCTCGGGCAGTCGCGTACTCGCCGTACTCATGATCGTCCTCCCGGCAAGGGGCTTCCGAAACCAGCCCCCGGAATTATTCGCCTCCCGATTCGGTCACTATAGAAGCCGCCGATCGCACCCCAGGACACCGGGGCGCCGACCTACTGAGGATTGAGTCTTGACTGACCAGCTGCGACTGATGGCCGTCCACGCGCACCCCGACGACGAGTCGAGCAAGGGCGCGGCCACCATGGCGAAGTACGTGTCCGAGGGGGTGGACGTGCTGGTCGTGACCTGCACGGGCGGGGAGCGCGGCTCCATCCTCAACCCGAAGCTCCAGGGCGACAAGTACATCGAGGAGCACATCCACGAGGTACGCAAGAAGGAGATGGACGAGGCCCGCGAGATCCTCGGCATCAAGCAGGAGTGGCTCGGTTTCGTCGACTCGGGGCTGCCCGAGGGCGACCCGCTGCCCCCGCTGCCCGAGGGCTGCTTCGCGCTGGAGGACGTCGACAAGGCGGCCGGCGAGCTGGTGAAGCAGATCCGCTCGTTCCGCCCGCAGGTGATCACCACCTACGACGAGAACGGCGGCTACCCGCACCCCGACCACATCATGACCCACAAGATCTCGATGGTGGCGTTCGAGGGCGCGACGGACACCGAGAAGTACCCGGAGTCGGAGTACGGCCCGGCGTACCGGCCGCAGAAGCTGTACTACAACCAGGGCTTCAACCGGCAGCGCACCGAGGCGCTGCACAAGGCGCTGCTGGACCGGGGCCTGGAGTCGCCGTACGGGGACTGGCTCAAGCGCTGGGACGAGTCCGGGATGATGCGGGACCGCACGCTCACCACGCACATTCCGTGCGCCGAGTTCTTCGAGATCCGTGACAAGGCGCTGCTCGCGCACGCCACGCAGATCGACCCCGACGGCGGCTGGTTCCGGGTCCCGATGGAGATCCAGAAGGAGGTCTGGCCGACCGAGGAGTACGAGCTCGCGAAGTCCCTGGTCGATACCTCCCTCCCCGAGGACGACCTCTTTGCGGGCATCCGCGACAATGCCTGACATGAGCTCAAGCGCAGCCCTGGCAATGACGCATCTGGTCCCCCTCGCCGAGGTCGACGAGAACAAGGTCACCCCCGGCGTCCTCGGTTTCATCGTCTTCGCGGTGATGGCCCTGGCGGTATGGGGGCTGATGAAGTCCATGAGCAAGCAGATGAACAAGGTCGACTTCAAGGAGGCCCCGGACCCGACGGCCGAGTCCGAGGCCGTTCCGGCCGAACCCAAGGCCAAGCAGGGCTGACCGGGCGGGCCCGCGCGGGGGTGCTCAGGGCCGGTCCGGCACCGCCACCCCCATCACCTCACGGGCGTGTCGGCTCGGCACCATGCCCAGCCGCCACGCCTGCCAGCCCGCCTCCAGGTTCACGCCCCGCTCCAGCAGCAGCTGGTACGCCTCCACGTAGTCGTCGAGTTTCTCGTCGCGGTAGGGGTGGCGGGTGCGGGAGAGCTGGGCCAGTTCCTCCTGGGCGACCGCCGTGCCGACCTCGACGCCGCCGGGGGCCGCGTACGGCAGGAGCGTGGAGCGCAGGAAGCGGGCCCAGTCCTCGCCGCGGCGGTCGCCGTACGAGGTGAACAGGCCGAGCGCCTCGTCGCACAGGGTCAGTGCCTGTGCGGTACGGGCGTTGCCCGCGTCGACCACCGCGAGCTCCAGGCACGTCCACGCCTCGCCGTGGGCGACGCCGATGCGCTGGAAGTCGGCGCGGGCGTCGACGAGGAGCTGGCGGGCGAAGCCGGAGTTGCGCAGCGAACCCGTCTGGGCCGCGCGCTGGTCGCGGGTGACGCGGGCCGAGTGGTGCCGGGCGCAGGCCAGGCCGTAGACGTCCCGCATGCGGGAGAACATGGTGCGGGACCGTTCCAGTTCGCGTACCGCCAGGTCCAGGTTGCCGGTCTCCTCCAGGGCCTGGCCGAGGTAGTAGACGGTCCAGGCCTCGCCGCGGGCGTCCTCGTTGTCGCGGTGCCGTGAGGCCGCCGTGCGCAGGCCGTCCACCGCCGGGGACGGGTCACCGGCGACCAGC
>NZ_JAWOAI010000474.1:0-7716 GCF_033194735.1 Streptomyces sp. W16 | reverse complement strand
TCCCGGTCCACGTCCACGTCGGCGGCGCGCTGCTGCGGCGGCACCCGGACCCCTCGGGCACGCGGGTCCGGTATGCCGGTCCCGGCGGAGCCCTGCGCGCCCTGCTTCACGGGTCCTCCTCCGGACGTGTCGGTACTTGGGGTCATTACGGCGTCTTGTTACTCGTCCGTCAAGCACCTTAGGCGCAGATCGGACTAGTTCAAATCCCGAGGCAGTTGGGTAAGGTAAGCCTTACCTCTAAACCAACGGCGAATCGGTGGTCCCGGCATGCCCCTGCCTTCTTCGGCCGTAGCGGACGCGTACGCCCGCCTCACCGAGGTCATCCCCGGGCTCGCGATCACCGAACTCGCCCCGCGACAACCACTCCCGACCGGCGGCGGCTGGGCCTCGGCCGCCGCGCTGGCCGAGGGCGGCGCGGGCCTGGAATCGTTCCTGGCCTGGGACGACGCCCAGGTCCTGCGCGACCACGGCCAGCAGGGCCGCCCGGACGTGATAGCAAGCTTCGGCCTGCACCGCTACGCCTGGCCGGTCTGCCTCCTGTTCACGGTCCCGTGGTTCCTGCACCGCCGGGTCCCCCGCCTCCCCGTGACCCACATCTCCTACGACCGCACCGCCGCCGGCCTCGACATGGGCCACCTGGTGGTCCGCACCGACTCCTTCGCCTGCCTCCCCGGCGACCCGGCGGCGGGACTGCCCGGTGCCCGGGTGGTCGCCGGCGAGGAGGCGCTGCGCGCGGAGGTGCGGGCCGCGGTGGCCGAGCACATGGAGCCCGTACTCGCCGGCTTCGGGCCACGGATGCGACGGCGGGGGCGCGCACTGTGGGGCATGGCGACCGACGAGATCGTCGAGAGCCTCTGGTACGTCGCCGACCTCTTCGGCGAACAGCCGCGCGCCGTGCGCGAGTTGGAGGCGCTGCTGCCGGGCGCGACCAAGCCCTACGTCGGAACGGCCGCGTTCCGTGAACTGACCGGCCCCGACGGGGAGTCGCTGCCCACCCGGGACCGGGTGAGCTGCTGCATGTACTACACGCTGGACGCGATGGACACCTGCCCGACCTGCCCGCGCACCTGTGAGGCGGAGCGGGTCACCAAGCTGCTGGCCGCCGCGGCGAGTTGAGGGACCCTCAGTCACACCTTCCACTCGGGGCCCGCTAGGATCAGCCGCGAACGAGACGCCCGCCCGGTTACAGGCGCTTCACAACTTCCTCACTTGTCGCAGGAACTTTCCGTGGAACCACCCGTACGGGTAGTCTTATTCGAACTCAACTCCCGCCCCTCAAGCGGCAGTTCGAGCAGAAAGCCGCCCTGGGCATCCCCTTGCACTTCCTTGGCGGCCTCTTGCCCCGAAAACGCCTGAGGGCCGTTGGGATTGGGCCACTATGGCGGGCGTTACGCCCTATCCCAATGCAAGGGACCCCAGATGAGACTGACCGACATATCGCTGAACTGGCTGCTTCCCGGCGCCGTACTGCTCCTGGGCATGCTGGCGGCGATTGCGGTGCTCGCGCGGAGCAAGCGGTCCGGCGGGGAGCACGCGAAAGACGACTCGTGGGAGCGCACGGAGGAGCGCCGCAGGCGCAAGGAGGCCATATACGGCATCGCCTCCTACGTCCTTCTGTTCTGCTGTGCGGCGGTCGCCGCGGCACTCTCGTTCCACGGACTGGTCGGCTTCGGCCAGGAGAACCTCGGCCTCACCGACGGCTGGGAGTACCTGGTCCCGTTCGGCCTGGACGGCGCGGCCATGTTCTGCTCCGTCCTCGCGGTTCGCGAGGCCAGCCACGGCGACGCGGCCCTCGGCTCCCGCATACTCGTATGGACGTTCGCGGCCGCGGCCGCCTGGTTCAACTGGGTGCACGCGCCCAGGGGTGTCGACCACGCGGGCGCTCCGCAGTTCTTCTCCGGCATGTCGCTGTCGGCCGCGGTCCTGTTCGACCGCGCGCTGAAGCAGACCCGTCGTGCCGCGCTGCGCGAGCAGGGTCTCGTGCCGCGTCCGCTGCCGCAGATCCGTATCGTCCGCTGGCTGCGGGCCCCCCGGGAGACCTACAGCGCCTGGTCGCTGATGCTCCTGGAGAACGTGCGCAGCCTGGACGAGGCGGTCGACGAGGTGCGCGAGGACAAGGCGAAGAAGGAAGAGACCCGACTGCGCCGCCGCGACCAGCAGCGGATCGAGCGGGCCCAGCTCAAGGCCATAAGCCGGGGCCAGCGCGGCCTCATCGGCCGCGGCCGGTCGTCGGAACCGCAGGCCCTGGAGCGCGGCTCCGCTCAGCCTTCCGCGGAGCCTGCTCTATCGACCGGAGAACCGCTGCCAGTTCGCACGCGTCCCTCACTCCAGCCAGTCCGCGGGGCATCTGACCCGATAACCGTCGACCTCACCGCGGAGGACGACACCATGGCCCTGCCGCGGCTCGACTCCCTTGAGCGCAAACTCAAGGACCTGGAGCAGCAGTTCGGCTGAGATCCGGGACCACGAGGTCCGGGACCGGGCGACAACGGGACGGGGGCGGAGTCCAACTGGACGCCGCCCCCGTCCCGTTGCTCATGCCGCGTCCGAATCGAGTTCGAACCAGACGGACTTGCCCACCCCGTGGGACGACACTCCCCAGGCGTCCGCGAGGGACTGCACCAGGACCAGGCCCCGCCCGTGCGTACCGTCGTCGGCGATCGGTGCGCGCAGTCTGGGCCTTCGGGCCACGAAGTCCCGTACCTCCACGCGCAGTCCACGCGGTCCGACCGTCGCCGTCAGAACGGCGTCGTGGTCGGTGTGGATCAGCGCGTTGGTGACGAGTTCACTCGTGAGCAGCTCCGCTATCTCCGATCGTCCCGGCCTCCCCCAGTGCCGTAACAGTTCACGCAACGCCCTACGGGCTTCGGGCACCGCCCGCAGGTCCGCGCGTCCGAGTCTGCGCCTCAGTTGAGGCGACTGCGCCGGTTCCATGGCGCTGTCGGCCGTTTCCTCCACCGTTTTCGCCGAGGAGGCCCCGACCGCCATGGGACCGCCCCCTCGTGCTTGCCTTTTCATGACCCCCGCCTGCACGCCGGTTTTCCGGTTCCCCTCCTGCTCGAACATGTTCACGAGGATCCATGCCCTCGTCCGGAACGGGCCAGTCATGTCGAGTTGTCAACGACCAGGTGTTCGGCCATGGTTGGGCCGGATCCGGCGGGGCGGAGGATTCGGGGGTGTCGGCGTCCGTACGGTCGAACGGCCACCGTACGGAGCATGCGGCCCGGGCGGGGCGGTCGGGGCGGTCGGGGCGTCCCCCTCCGCGATGTCATGGCATCCCGCGCCGGGACCAGACACCTCGTGCCGTCCTGACCACCGGCGATCGCACCGACTGCCGACGCCGGGCTGCCGATCCGGCCGTAGTCCGCGAAGGCGTGGGGCGGTTGGTCCCCCCGGAACCCCCCGAGGCCCGTCCTCCGCGAATCTGGCCGGAATCAGCCGCTCAGGAACCGCGAACTTCCCCTCCGCGAGGCCTACTTGCCCCCGATGCCCTTCGTGCCGATGTGGAAGATCTTGTGCGTCGTACGGGTCATGTCGACGACCAGCCTGGTGGTGTCGCCGCCGCCCCAGGTCAGGGTGATGACGGCCTCGGTGTGGTCGGCGGTGCCGTTGTCGGTGACCTTCCAGCTCAGGGGGGTGTTCTGCGCCTGGAGGACGCCGTCCGCGTGGTTCTTGTCCTCCCAGGCCGTCAGCTCCTTGAGGTAAGCGGGCGTGAGGTAGTACGCGCGCAGCTGCCGGGCGAGCTTGCCGCCGCCGTTGTCGAGGTCGCTCTCGGCGTCGACGTAGGCGCCGTAGAAGTCGGCGATGCGGGTGATGTTGTCGGACGGTGAGCCGCTGACGGTGCGCGGGGCGCCGGCGGAGGCCTGGGCCGCCACGCCCAGCCCGAGGGCGAGGGCGAGGCCGGCGGCGAGGGCGGTGCGACGCGTGGCCTTCTTGCTGTTCACGTGGGTTCCCCGTTCGGGTCGGTGCCGTGCTGTGTGGTCGCTCAGAGCTTCGGCGCCCGGTGCGGACGACCGCAATGACCGACACCGACCCCGCGACGGTGGAACCGTCCCACCCCCGCTGACCTCCTCATATGTGGAGTGCCTGGGATGCCGTCCCGGGACGCGACGCGCACGGGGGAACGGTGTCGGGCCAGGGCGACGACAAGGATGTCGAGGAGTTCGCGGCGCTGCTGCGCCGGCTGAAGGACCGCGCGGACCGCAGCTACAGCCAGTTGGCCCGCCGCCTGAACATGAACGCCTCGACCCTGCACCGCTACTGCGTGGGCGAGGCGGTCCCGCTCGACTTCGCCTCCGTGGAGCGTTTCGCTGGCCTGTGCGGGGCGACACCGGAGGAACGGCTGCGGCTGCACCGGTACTGGATCCTGGCGGTGGCGGCCCGGCAGCGTCCCAGGGTCGCCGGGAATCCGGTCCCCGAACCGGTGCCGGAGGAAATCCCCGCGCCGACGCCGAGCCCCTGGTACCGACGCCGGCTCACGCTCACCGCCACCGTGGTGTGCGCGGTACTCGCGGTGTGGGGCAGCCTGTCGGCGGTCTCCACCCACCACACGGCCAAGCCCAAGGCCACACCGTCCGCACCCCCGGCGCCCCTCACCTGGACCGCCAACTCCCAGGCGTGGGCCATCCATTGCAGCCACGACTACGTCGTCGAGAAGTCACCCGCGCGGGTTCCGCCGCCCCCGGCCCCGGAGGACGCCGGGACCTGGGCGGCGAAACAGCGCGCGGTGCACGGGCGGGAGACCGACGTCGAGATCTCGGTGCAGGGGCGGACGACCACGGCCGTCGTCCTGGAGTCGCTGCGCGTACGGGTCGTGGGCCGGGCCGCCCCCGTCCACGGCACCGCCTACGCCATGGACCAGGGCTGCGGCGGCGAGGTCAGCCCCCGCTACTTCGGAGTGGACCTGGACGCCCGCCGCCCCCTGGCCCGCCCGGTCGCCGGGAGCGACCTGGGCACGCCGGTCCCCGCGGTGCACCTGCCGTACCGGGTCTCCGCCCAGGACCCGGAGGTACTGCTGGTCAAGGCCCGGACCCAGACCTGCGACTGCCGCTGGTACCTCGAACTCGGCTGGTCCTCCCAGGGCCGCACCGGCACCCTCCGCATCGACGACCACGGCAGGCCGTTCCGCACGACGAGCATCAAGGGCCTGCCGCACTACTGGTACTCGGCGAAGGGTTGGGCGCCGTACGACGGCTAGAGCCCACGCACGTTCCTGATGTTGGAGCGGGCCATCTGCAGCATCCGGCCAACTCCCCCGTCCAGCACGATCTTCGACGCCGAGAGCGCGAATCCCGTCACCATCTCGGCGCTGATCTTCGGCGGGATGGACAGCGCGTTGGGGTCGGTGACCACATCGACGAGGGCCGGGCCCTTGTGCTTGAGGGCGGCCTTCAGAGCGCCTTCGAGGTCCTTGGGCTTCTCGACCCGCACTCCATACGCACCGCACGCGCGCGCCACGGCGCCGAAGTCGGGGTTCTTGTTGGTGGTGCCGTACGACGGGAGACCGGCGACCAGCATCTCCAACTCGACCATTCCCAGGGAGGAGTTGTTGAACAGGACGACCTTCACCGGCAGGTCGTACTGGACGAGGGTGAGGAAGTCGCCCATCAGCATGGAGAATCCGCCGTCGCCGGACATCGAGATGACCTGGCGTTCGGTGTCGGTGAACTGGGCGCCGATCGCCATCGGCAGCGCGTTCGCCATCGACCCGTGGGAGAACGAACCGATCACACGGCGGCGGCCGTTGGGCGTGATGTAGCGGGCGGCCCACACATTGCACATCCCGGTGTCGACGGTGAACACGGCGTCCTCGTCGGCCAGTTCGTCGAGTACGGAGGCCACGTACTCGGGGTGGATCGGGACGTGCTTCTCGACCTTCCGCGTGTACGCCTTGACGACGCCCTCCAGCGCGTCGGCGTGCTTCTTGAGCATCCGGTCGAGGAACCGCCGGTCCCCCTTCGGCTTCACCCGCGGGATGAGACAGCGCAGCGTCTCCTTCGCGTCGCCCCACACCGCGAGGTCCAACTTCGAGCGCCGGCCGAGGTGTTCGGGCCGTACGTCGATCTGGGCGATCTTCACGTCGTCGGGGAGGAAGGCGTTGTACGGGAAGTCGGTGCCGATGAGGATCAGCAGGTCGCACTCGTGGGTGGCCTCGTAGGCGGCGCCGTAGCCGAGGAGACCACTCATCCCGACGTCGTACGGGTTGTCGTACTGGATCCATTCCTTGCCGCGCAGGGCATGTCCGATCGGGGACTTGATCTTCCCGGCGAACTCCATCACCTCGGCGTGCGCACCCGCCGTGCCGCTGCCGCAGAACAGGGTGACCTTGTCCGCCTCGTCGATCATCTCGACGAGCTTCTCGATCTCGGCGTCGCCGGGGCGGACCGAGGGGCGGGAGGTGACGAGGGCGGTCTCGGCGGCCTTGTCGGGGGCGGGCTCGGAAGCGATGTCGCCGGGGAGGGAGACGACGCTGACGCCGGACTGTCCGACAGCGTGCTGGATGGCGGTCTGGAGGAGCCGCGGCATCTGCTTGGGGTTGGAGATGAGTTCGCTGTAGTGACTGCACTCCTGGAAGAGCCGCTCCGGGTGGGTCTCCTGGAAGTAGCCGAGGCCGATCTCGCTGGACGGGATCTGCGAGGCGAGGGCGAGGACCGGGGCCATGGAGCGGTGGGCGTCGTAGAGGCCGTTGATGAGGTGCAGGTTGCCGGGGCCGCAGGAGCCGGCGCAGGCCGCGAGCTTCCCGGTTATCTGGGCTTCCGCGCCGGCGGCGAAGGCGGCGGTCTCCTCGTGCCGGACGTGGATCCAGTCGATGGCGGAGTTGCGGCGGATCGCGTCGACGACCGGGTTGAGGCTGTCGCCGACGACACCGTAGAGGCGCTTGACTCCGGCGCGGACGAGGATGTCGACGAACTGTTCGGCAACGTTCTGCTTGGCCATGGTTCTCGCGCGCCCTTCGGTTTCCTGTGTCCTGCGGATCCCTCTGGGTTCCATGAATTCACAGCCCGGGCCCTCACGCCTCCCAAACCGCGGCGGCCGTGCGGTCGTCGGCATAACCCTTGACCCGTACTTGGGTGTCGGCGAGGAACGCGGCCAGACCGGGCGGGGCGACCGCGGACCACCTGCCCGCCAGATGGGCGGACAGCTCGGGTTCACCGCGCAGCGGTTCGGCGAGGCCGCCGGTGCACATCAGCAGCGTGTCTCCCGGGCGGGCCACCGAGGCACGGAAACGGAAGGGTTCGCGGGGCGGTTCGGGGGCGGGTTCGTACGGGCTCGGCGGCGTCGGGATACCGAGGTCCATGGTGAGCCGGTCGCCCTCGGGAGTCTCGGCCGGCTGCGAGCCGAAGCCGACGACCGCCTCACCGGCCGTGTCACCGACGGCGGGCTCGATGTCCTGCCACTCCCCGTCGCGCAGCCGGAACAGCCCGCCGGGACCGACACCGAAGAAGACGCGGGTACGGCACTCCGGGTGGGCGGGGAGGAGGAGACAGCGCAGGGTGGCCGCGTACTCGTCCGGGTCGATGCCCTGCTCGGCGGCGCTGGCCCGGAGTTTGCCGAGGCTGCGGTCGGTGAGCCGGTGCAGGCCCGACTTCAGGTCACCGCGCCGGGCGGCCCGGATGTCCTCCGCGAGCCTCGCATGGCTCCGCCCCACGGCCCGCCCGATCCAGTGACAGGCCTCGGCGGCGGCCCGATGCGCCCCCGGTGTGGCCCGGGCCCCGG